>DASXRB010000990.1:0-8698 GCA_036506875.1 Kribbellaceae bacterium
CGAGGACGACCTGCTCCGGCTGGTCTTCACCGCCTGCCACCCCGCGCTGTCCACCGAGGCCCGGGTGGCGCTCACGCTGCGGCTGCTCGGCGGCCTGACCAGCGCCGAGATCGCGCGCGCCTTCCTGGTCTCGGAGTCCACCGTCCAGCAGCGCATCGTCCGCGCGAAGCGGACGCTCGCGAAGGAGAACATCCGGTACGACGTCCCGTCCGGCCCGGAGCTGTCCGAGCGGCTGCCGTCGGTGCTGGAAGTGATCTACCTGGTCTTCAACGAGGGCTACCTGGCGACCGCCGGCGACGACTGGATGCGGCCCGCGCTGTGCGATGAGGCGCTGCGGCTGGGCCGGAGCCTGTCCGCGCTGGCGCCGAGGGAGCCCGAGGTGCTCGGCCTGCTGGCGCTGATGGAGATCCAGGCGTCGCGGTCGAAGGCGCGTACCGGTCCGGACGGGGAGCCGGTGCTGCTGCTGGAGCAGGACCGCGGCCGCTGGGACCAGCTGCTGATACGCCGCGGCCTGACCGCGTTGGAGCGCGCGACGGATCTCGGGGGACCGCCCGGACCGTACCTGCTGCAGGCCGCGATCGCCGCCTGCCACGCCCGCGCCGCGACCGCCGCCGACACCGACTGGCCGCGGATCGCCGAGCTGTACGCGGTGCTGGCCCAGGTGCTGCCGTCCCCGGTCGTCGAGCTCAACCGCGCCGTCGCGGTCTCGATGGCCGAGGGCCCCGCCGCCGGTCTCGCCCTGGTAGATGCCCTGAGCAACGAACCTGCTCTCAAGGACTACCACCTCCTCCCCAGCGTCCGCGCCGACCTCCTCACCCGCCTGGGCCGCCTGGCCGAGGCCCGCGCCGAGCTCGAACGCGCCGCCGCCCTCACCCACAACGAACGCGAACGCGCCATGCTCCGAGCCCGAGCCGCCGCCACCCACTGACCCCTTCCGCTCATCGGGCCCTTCCGACCCGGCGTGTCGCCGGTCGTCGGGCCCTTCCGACCACACGGAGCCGGCGGGCAGTCATCCGGGCTGCCGAGTTGCGTGGCGCGTGCCCGGCTTCACGCCCGCTACCGCGTTGCAGGTCGAGGAATGTCATGGAACGTGAGGGGTGTGAGGGAGGCCGGCAGTCGGTCCGCTGGGTGGCGCCGGCTGTGCCCGGCGGAGGAGCGTACGAGCTAACAATTGCGACGCTGTCGCATCTGAGGTTGAATGGGCGCGTGTTCGAACCTGATCTCGTACGACGTTGGCAGGCCGGCTGGTCGATGCAGCGCGGCCACGACACCGCGGTCGACGAAGGCGGTGTACTGGCCGTGCCGGTGGGCGAACCGGGCCGGCGCTGGGAGTACGTCGTCGTCGACGCCGACGGTGATCCCGAGAGCGTGCGGCGAGCGGCCGGCCGGGCGCTCGGCACGGAGGGCGGAGCGTGGGTGTCGGCGATGACGTCGCGCCCGGCGGCGCTCGCGGCCGAGCTGCGCGCCGCCGGGCTGCGGGTGGACGACGGCCTCGAGTGGCTCATGTCGGTCGACCTGTCCGAGCAGGCGCCGGCGCGCCCCGTCGCCTCGTCGTACCGGCTGCGGACCGAGGACCACGGTCGGTCCCGGCTGCTCGAGGCCACTGTGATGGCGGGGACAGAACCGGCCGCGTCGGGCTGGGCGGCGGTGATCGACGAGGACGCGATCTTCGACCGGATCGTCACCGACCCGGCGCACCGCCGGCGCGGCCTCGGTGCCGCGGTCATGGCGGCGCTGGTCGAGCATGCGCGGGCGAGCCGCGCCGTCCGCGGCCTGCTGGTCGCCTCTCCGGACGGCCGGCACCTGTACGAATCGCTGGGCTGGTCCGTCGTCAAAGACGTGGTCATCGCCCGGACGCTCGCTACCACCTGAAGCCCACCGTCCCAAGCCCCTACTACCTGAAGGCCACCGCTGAGGGCCACCGCCTGACAGCCGTCGGCGGCCGCGGACGCGATCCTCCGCACGCAACCCCCACACCGACCATCCCGATCATTCAGCGTGTGCAATCACGCCCGGCCGCCGGCACGGGTGATCGCTGAATGGACCCTCAGGAGATGTGGTCGGAAGGGGCCGATGAGTGGCGACACGCCGGGTCACTAGGGCCCGATGACGGGGGTTAGGAGGCTGACGCGCCCCGTCCGAAAGGCCTGCCTCAGCGGTCCGGTGTCAGCTCCGACAGCAGGCTCTCGACGAGGTCGCGCGGCAGTCCGTGCGTCTCGCGCAGGAACCCGAAGTCCTCCTCGGTCAGCGGCCCGCGCCGCCGCATCCGGTGCACCCGTTCCCGCCCGCGCTCGACCAGCCCGCGGAACTTCCGCTCCTCACCGACCAGCACCTCGGTCACCCGCGACACCTCCACCCCCAGCCCGAAGTGGTCGACGGTGTGCTCGACCACCTCGCCCGGCAGGTCGAGCAGCGTGTACGACGGATCCACGCGCCACAGCGACGTCAGGGTCCGGCGCACCAGCCGCCGCAGTACGTACCCGCGCCCGGTGTTCGACGGCAGCACCTCGTCGCCGGTCACCACGACACCCGACCGCAGATGATCCACCACCAGCCGCCACGGCGAGACGTCCAGCGTCCACAGCCCCCCGAGCGACCGGTTCCACGGCTCGAACAGGTCCGTCTCGTACACCGACTCCACACCCTGCAGGACCGACAGCAACCGCTCCAGCCCCATTCCGGTGTCCACGTTAGACGGCACCAGCGGGCCGAGCCGGCCGTCGTCGTACCGCTGGTAACGCATGTCGACGTGGTTCCACACCTCCACCCAGCGCGGGTCGCTGCCCGGCGTGCCGACGGGCTCGCACCGGCCGGTCCAGACGAAGATCTCGCTGTCCGGCCCGCACGGACCGGTCGGCCCGTTGCTCCACCAGTTGTCTTCCACCGTCGTCTCGACCGGCACGCCGAGCTCGGACCACACCGACAGCGAGCCGGTGTCCGGCCCGACCTGCTGGTCGCCGCCGAAGACGGTCACGTACAGCATCGACCGCGGGATGCCGAAGCCGTCGCGCAGCAGCTCGTACCCCCAGCGCAGGCTCTCCGAGTGCGAGTAGTCGCCGAGCGACCACGAGCCCAGCATCTCGAACACGGTCAGGTGCTTCCGGTCGCCGACCTCGTCGAGATCGGTGGTCCGCAGGCAGCGCTGCACGTTCACCAGCCGCCGCCCCAGCGGATGCGGATCCCCTTGCAGATAAGGCGTCAGCGGATGCATGCCGGACGTCGTGAACAGCACCGGGTCGCCCGGACCGGTGAGCAGCGAACCGCCCGTCAACCGGCGGTGGCCGCGGTCGGTGAAGAAGCGGATGTAGGTGTCGATGACAGTGCGGGAGTCCATGGGAAGGTCGCCTTTCGGGTGCGGGCGGCGACCGGAGACACACCGGCGGTACGACGAAGCGCCGGCGAACGTGTTCCGTTCGCCGGGGTTGCCTGGGATCAGGTCAGGCTGAAGTGGCCGGCGAAGCGAAAGCTCGCGGCTGCTGCGAAGAAGCAACGACTGACCATGCGACCCAGAGTAGGCGAGGGCACCAAGCGACCGGAACGCATTTACTCGAACAAAGTCGGGTCGCCGGCGCCGACCCGGACGATCTCGGCGTACCCCTCGGAGAAGTCGATCACCGTCGTCGGCTCCAGGCCGCACTCGCCGGAGTCGATGACCGCGTCGAGAGCGTGGTCGAGCTCCTCCTTGATCGTCCACCCGTCGGTGAGCGGCCCGTCGGTACCGGGCAGCAGCAGCGTGCTGGACAGCAGCGGCTCGCCCAGCTCGGCCAGCAGCGCCTGCGCGACCTTGTGGTCCGGGATCCGCACCCCGACGGTCCTCTTCTTCGGGTGCAGCAGCCGCCGCGGCACCTCCTTCGTGGCCGGCAGGATGAACGTGTAGCTGCCCGGTGTGGCGGCCTTCACGGCGCGGAAGATGGCGTTGTCGACGTGCACGAACTGGCCGAGCTGGGCGAAGTCGGAACACACCAGGGTGAAGTGGTGCTTGTCGTCCAGCCGCCGGATCCGGGTGATCCGGTCCTTGCCGTCCTGGTTGCCCAGCGCGCAGCCGAGCGCGAAGCACGAGTCGGTGGGGTAGGCGATCAGGCCGCCCGACCTGACGATCTCGACCGCCTGCGCGATCGTGCGCGGCTGCGGGTTCTCGGGGTGCACGTCGAAATATCTCGCCACCGGCGACAGCGTAGTGGCATCAGATCAGGGCGTGAGCACCTCCACCTCGGCCAGCGACAGCGGTGCGGTGGTGGCGAGCTGGATCCGCACATAGCGGCCGGTCGCGTTCACCGGGACCGTGGTCGGGGCGCCCGCCGTGCCGGGCAGATGCACGGCGGTGACACCCGGCTGGGCCAGCGTCGCGGCGAGCGAGTCACTGGTGAACGGCGACTCCGAGACCAGCACGTAGTAGTTGGTCAGCCGCTCGGAGCAGCAGTCCGTGCGGTTCCACACCGCCACGTCGGTGATCGGTGCGGCGGCGCCGAGGTCGACCTGCCACCACGGCTCGGGCGAGCCGTCCTCAGCGGTGTGCGTCACCGACCCGGTGCCCCAGTTGCCGTCGGTGACGCCGTCCACCGCGCGGCCCGGCACGCCACCCCAGGCGGTGCTCTTCTGCGCCGCCGGTTTCAGGTAGGACAGCGACGCCACCTTGACCGCGACGCTCATCCGGCCGAGCGAAGCACCGGTGCCGGCGTCGGTCATCGTCACGCCCACCGTGTGCACCCGCATCGCGGCGCCCGCGCCGACGGTCAGCGTGACCGGCACCGAAGCGCGCTCACCGGGCGCCACCGTGATCCGCCCGGAGACCGGCGTGACCGCGATGCCCTCCGGCGGGTCGATGCCGATGGCAACCTCCTTCGGGGTCCCGGACAGGTTGACCGCGCCGACCGCGACCTCGGCGCTGTCACCGCGCCGCAGCAGCGCCGGGCTGCCGGCGGCGGCCACCGACACGAACGGCCGCACGCCGAGCGGCTCCCCGCTGCCGTGCCGCGGCGGCTGGTTCGCCGCCCCGCGTCCCCAGTTCGTCGAGGCCGGGTCGCCGGTCAGCGCGACGTCGATCGTGCCGGCGGCGAGCAGGTCGCGGTGGCTGATCCAGGACCGCGGCCAGTCCGTGTCACCGACCCGCACCGAGTCGACGTACTGCAGCACCGACGCGTCCGCGCCGGGCGCGTGGATCTCGACCGGCGCACCACCGTTCGGCTGGATCCGGACCCGGTCGAACATCGGCGCGCTCAGCACGTACTCCGCCGATCCCGGCATCACCTCGAACACCCCGATCATCGACCACACCAGCCATGACGAGATCGTGCCGAGGTCGTCGTTGCCGGGCATGCCGTACGCGGTCGGCGTGAACAGCGGCTGTGCCGCGCGCAGCACCGCGGAGGTCTTCCACGGCTGGTCGGTCCACGCGTACATCCACGGTGCGTGCAGGTCCGGCTCGTTGTTCGGGTTGAACGCGAAGTTGTTGTGGTAGTCGTACGCCCCGACCACCCAGGACGTCTTCGCCACGTTGCGGTGGTCGCGCAGCAGCAGCGGCATGTCGAAGAACGTGTCCAGCCGCCGCGCCGCCTTGTCGGCGCCTCCCATCAGCGCGAACAGCGCCGGCGCGTCCTGCTGTGCCAGCCACTGGTACTGCCACGCCGTGCCCTCGTGGAACCCGGTGCTGTTCGCGGGATCCGAGCTGCCCACCCAGGTGCCTTCCGGAGTCCGGGCGCGCGGGAACCCGTCGTACCCCTTGGAGCTCACGCCGAAGTCCCACTGGTCGGCGAAGTTCGTGCAGCGCCCGCGCAGCTCGCGCGCCTTCGCGGTCTCGCCGAGCCCGGCGGCCATCATCGCCAACCCGCAGTCGGCCAGCGCGTACTCCTGCGTCGCCGACCCGGCCTGCCGCCTGTCGCCCCAGAGGTAACCGCCCTCGTCCTGGTAGCCGATCCAACCGTTCTGGAGGTACGACGGGTTGCCGTCGCGGCCGCGGAAGATCGTCTGGTCGGCGGGTACCTCGGTGACGTTGCGGTAGAGCGCGTCGAACAGTGCCTTCGCGGTGGCCCTGTCCAGCAGGCCGCGCGCGTACAGCCCGGTGATGAACGGGGTCGGGCCCTCACCGCTCATCACGTTGGTCTCGCTCGGGCCGAGCGCCCAGCGCGGCACCCAGCCGCCGTCCCGGACCACGCGCAGGATCGACCGCGCGATGTCGGTGGCGCGCTTCGGCTCCAGCAGCGCGACCAGCTGGCTCTGCGAGCGGTACGTGTCCCACAGCGAGAACATCTGGTAATACGGCCGGTCGCTGTGGTGAACCGCCTTGTCGAAACCGGTGTACGCGCCGTCCACGTCGGACCCGACCGACGGGTGCAGCACGCTGCGGTACAGCGCGGAGTAGAACGTGCGCAGGTCCGTGTCGTTGCCACCGGCAACCTGGATCCGCTCCAGCTGCCGGCGCCACACGTCGTGCGCGTTCGCTCGCACGGTGTCGAAGGTCTGCCCGTCGGACTCGGTCTCGCGGTTCAGCCGCGCTCCCGCGACCGAGGTGTAGGACAGCCCGACCTGCGCGGTGACCCGGCCGGTGCCGGGGAACGAGACCATCGCGCCGCCGTCGGACCGCGACCCGTTCGACGCCGACCCGGTGATGTCCGCGTGCCGCCGGCCGGGAACCAGCGGGGCCCGGTCGGACCAGGTGCCGAAGGCAACGAACGGCTGGTCGAACGTCGCGCTGAAGTAGACCTTGTAGCGCTCCTTGCCGGTCTCCCAGCAGAAGTTGCCGCCGGTGATCCAGCCCTCCACGGTCCGGTCGCCGGCCACGTCCACCTGGCCGTCGTACGTGTAGCCGTTGCTCGAGCCGACATTGACAACGATGGAGCGCAGCGCGGCTCCGGCCGGGTAGGTGTAGCGGTGCCAGCCGGTCCGCTCGGTCGCGGTCAGCTCGGCCGTCACGCCGGTCGCGAGCCCGACCGTGTAGTAGCCGGGCTCGCGCCGCTCGTCCGCGTGGCCGAAGCCCGCGGCCTGCGCGGCCGGCTGGGTCCCCGGGAACGCGCCCGGCACCGGCATCAGCCGGATGTTGCCGTTGGTCTGGCAGCCGACCCCGGACAGGTGGGTCTGGCTGAAGCCGAGGATCTTCGTGTCGGCGTAGTCGTAGGAGGCGTACGAGTTCACCCGCGTGTCCGGGCTGTTCTGCACCATGCCGAACGGCCGCGCGGCGCCCGGGAACGTGGTCCCCGAGCCGTTGTTGCCGATCGAGGTGTCGACGTACGCGGTCGGGTCGGCGGGGAACGCCGGCTGCGTGGCGGCCCCGGCGGCGGTGGCGGGGGAGGCGGTCAGGAGAACGGCCGCAACCAGTGCGGCCGGGACGGAAATGGACACGGAGCGGACGAGACTGTCGGATGTCGGCAAGGTCGTTCCTCCTCAGAGGCGGCTTTCCGTGCCTGACAGCGTTGTCAGATCCGATCAGTTCGTCAAGGGCTCGTGAGGAAGTAGAGTTGTCCGCGCCCACGGTGAGGCACATCGCGACGGGAGGAGCCGGTCGTGCATGGCCAACTAGCGCGCGAGTTCGCCGAGAAGGCGGCCAGGCTGCATTCCGAGACCGAGTTCGAACGAGCGGCGCACCTGCTCGTCGACTTGGCTCGTACCTCGATGCCGTGCGACCACGCCGGCTTCCTGCTCGTGCACGACGGTGTGCTCGAGACCATCGACGCCACCGATCCCGCGGTGGAGAAGGCCGATCAGCTGGAGCTCGAGCTGCACGAGGGCCCCGCGCTGGCGGCGATCGAGGACCCGGACGTGGAGCGGATCGACGACACCCTCGCCGACCAGCGCTGGCCGCGCTGGAGCCCGGCCGCCGCCGCCCTCGGGCTGCGCAGCGTGCTGGCCGCGCGGCTGTCCATGCCCGGCTCGGTCACCGGCGCGCTCACCGTGTACGGCGACGAGCCGGCGCGGTTCTCCGAGGAGACCGGCGCGGTCGCCCGGGTGCTCGTCCACCACGCGCTGGCGATGGCCCAGGCGACCCGGCGGCGGCACCCCGGACTCGTCACGGCCGAATAGCCCCGCCGTACGCCATGCTGTCCCGGTGACGCATCCCGCAGGCTGGTACGACGACCCGCAGGACCCCTCCCGGCTGCGCTACTGGGACGGGGCGAGCTGGACCGAGCAGAGCGCGCCCAAGCAGCCCGCCCCGCAAGCGGCGTACGGGCCGCCCGGCCAGGGCGTGCCCGCGCCAGGGCGGCTGGCGCACGGACAGCCGGCGCACTCCGGACCGGCGCCGTACGCCGGCGGCTACGGCTACCCGGCCGGGTTCGGCTACGGCGGTACCCAGGCACCGGTCACCCCGGACGGCACGCTGCTGTCCGGCTGGTGGCGTCGCGTGCTCGCCCGCGTCATCGACGGCCTGATCCTCAACGTCATCAGCCTGCCGCTGACCTGGTACTTCCTCTCGAACTACTTCAAGGTCGTGCTGGCATGGGAGCGCGACCTGATCCACCAGGCCGAGGCGGGCAACCCGCGGTTCACCGCGACGCTGCCGGCCGAGGCGTACCAGTGGATGCTCCCGGCGGTGGCCATCGGCCTGGCCGTCGGCCTCGTGTACGAGCTGCTGTTCCTGACCCGGACCGGGGCAACGCCGGGCAAGCGGGTCGCCGGTATCAGCGTGCGGCTGCGTGAGGTGCCCGGGCCGCCGCCGGCGATCGCCGTGCTCAAGCGCTGCGGGGTCTACTACGGCCTGAGCCTCGGC
>DASXRB010000991.1:0-1823 GCA_036506875.1 Kribbellaceae bacterium
GTGCTCGTTGCCGGTGGCAAGCAGCTGCTCGAGCCAGATCCAGGCGACGACGAGGTGCCCCATCGCCTCCAGGTAGACCGACGAGTTGGCCAGCGTGACCTCGAGGTCGCCGGCGCCGTACAGCCGCCGGGTGACGGCGACGACCCGCTCCAGGGTGGCGCCGAGCCCGGTGCCGAAGGCCGCCGCCTCGCCGCCGGCCTCGCTCGCCCGGCGGATGGTGGCGGCCATCGTCTCGGCGAGCAGCCGCAGCGCCGCGCCGTCCTGCATCACCACCTTGCGGCCGAGCAGGTCGAGGCCCTGGATGCCGTTCGTGCCCTCGTGGATCGCGTTCAGCCGGTTGTCCCGGTAGATCTGCTCGACGTCGTAGTCGCGGGTGTACCCGTACCCGCCGTGCACCTGGATCGCCAGGTCGTTGGCCGCCAGGCACCACTGCGACGGCCAGCTCTTCGCGACCGGGGTCAGCACCTCCAGCAGCAGCGACGCGCGGTCACGTTCCGCGGCGCTCTCGGCGGTGCGCTGCTCGTCGACCAGCCGGGCGCAGTACAGGCACAGCGCCAGCGCGCCCTCGGCGTACGCCTTCTGGGCCAGCAGCATCCGCCGCACGTCGGCGTGCTCGATGATCGGCACCGGCGCGCCGTCCTTCGCGGCCGGCGGGCGGCCCTGCAGCCGGGTGCGGGCGTAGTCGAGTGAGCGCAGGTAGCCGGTGTAGCCGAGCGCGGCGGCGCCGAGGCCGACGCTGATCCGGGCGCCGTTCATCATGTGGAACATGTAGGCGAGGCCCTGGTGCGGATCGCCGAGCAGGTACCCGACCGCGCCGGCCTCGCCGCCCGGCCGGTGCCGGCCCTCGCCGAAGTTGAGCAGCGCGTTGGTGGTGCCGCGGTAGCCCATCTTGTGGTTCAGCCCGGCCAGCACCACGTCGTTGCGCTCAGCAACGTTGCCGTCGGCATCGACCAGGAACTTGGGCACGATGAACAGCGAGATGCCCTTCACGCCGGGCGGACCGCCCGGGATCTTAGCCAGCACCAGGTGGACGATGTTCTCGCTCAGCTCGTGGTCCCCGCCGGAGATCCACATCTTGTTCCCGAACAGCCGGTACGTGCCGTCCGGCCGCGGCTCGGCCCGGGTGGTGAGGTCGGCCAGCGATGACCCGGCCTGCGGCTCCGACAGGCACATGGTGCCGGTGAACCGGCCGTCGAGCATCGGCCGCACCCAGCTGCCGACCTGCTCGGCCGAGCCGTGCGCGACCAGCAGGTTCGCGGCCCCGCCGGTGAGCAGCGGGTACGACGTGGTGCCCGGGTTCGCCGCCTGGAACCAGGCGATGCAGGCCCGCATCACCACCACCGGGAGCTGCATCCCGCCCAGCTCGGCGTCCATCGCGCCGGCCAGCAGGCCCGCGGCGTAGAACGCCTCGAGCGCGGCGGCGACCTCCGGGATGACCGTCACCCGTTCGCCGTCGAAGGACGGCTCCTCGGCGTCGTTGCGCTTGTTGTGCGGCGCGAACTTCTCGGTCGCGATCCGCTCGCTCAGCTCCAGCACCGCGTCGAACGTCTCCCGCGAGTGCTCGGCGTACCGGGCCCGGCCGGTGAGCTTCTCGGCCTGCAGCCAGTCGAACAGCAGGAAGTCGATGTCCGCGGCGGACAGCAGCAGCGATCCCATGCCCGCGAGCATCGCACGTCCGGCGAGGTCAGACGAAGGCGCTGTGGCCGGTGATGGCGCGGCCGACGATGAGGGTGTTCATCTCGCGGGTGCCCTCGTAGGAGTAGATGGCCTCGGCGTCGGCGACGAAGCGGCCGACGTTCTGCTCCAGCAGGATGCCGTTGCCG
>DASXRB010000992.1:0-5816 GCA_036506875.1 Kribbellaceae bacterium
ACGCGGTCGAGGAACGGGTTGGCGAACACCCGGTCCGGGTCCAGCGCGTCCCGCAGCGCGGTGAACCGGGGGAGCTGCGGGTAGAGGGCGCGGAGCTCCGCGGCGCCGTGGTCCAGCTGCTTGCCCCAGTGCGGGCGCGCGCCGAGCGGGCGCATCCGGCGCCAGAACTCGGCGAAGTACCGGTCGCGGTCCGCGGTCAGTGCCGTGTAGGCGCCGAGCTGGACCACGTCGCCGCCGGACGCCGGGCTGAGCCAGCCGCCGTCGCCGCGCACGAACCGCAGCTCGGTGATGAAGTTGACCCGGACCGCGGTGGCCTCGACCAGGTCGACGGCCTGTCCGAAGGCCTCGCCGGCGCGCGCCAGCGGGATCGCGGCCTCGGTCTCGTCGTGCCGGACCGGATCCGGGGTGGACAGCATCAGCGTGCTCGCGCCGACGCGTCGCGGCCGGACCAGCGTGGGCGCCATCACCCGGTTCCAGAACGGCACCGTCGCGGGACGCCGGTTGCTCAGCGCGAACACCGCCGGGAGCACCGCCCGGTGCACGACCCGG
Source organism: Kribbellaceae bacterium (assembly GCA_036506875.1). Classification (GTDB taxonomy): domain Bacteria; phylum Actinomycetota; class Actinomycetes; order Propionibacteriales; family Kribbellaceae; genus DASRHY01. Next base: position 550 of record DASXRB010000992.1, read on the forward strand.
TCGTCGATCCAGCGGTCGGTGCGCGGCCGCCGGCCGGCCGGGTCGCCGGTGCGCTCGTACCGGAAGACGAGCGCGTGCTGGGTGTGCGGCAGCCACCAGATCTTGACGTACTCGGCCGAGCGGCCGATCTCCTCCAGCCGGGGTGCCACGTCGCCGGCCGGGATCCGCTCCACCGTCTCGGCGAGCCGGAACGCGGGCACCACCCGCAGCGTCAGCCGGGTGATCACGCCCAGGGCGCCGAGGTGGACCCGCACGCCGTCCAGCCGCTCGTCGCCGGCGGCCAGGTCGACGACCTCGCCGGTGCCGCTGACCAGCCGGGCGCCCTCGACGAGGCTGGACAGGTTGCCGTGCACGAGGCTGGACCCGTGCGTCCCGGTCCCGACGGCCCCGGCGACCGACTGCTGTGCGATCGACCCGAGGATCGGGAGTGCCAGCCCGCGGGCGGCCAGCGCGGCGTTCAGGCCGCGCAGCCTGGTCCCGGCGCGCACGGTGACGGTACCGGTGCCTTCGGCAATGACCCCCGACCAGTTGTCGAGCGACATGGCGATGTCGTCGGGGACGGCGATCTGGCTCCAGGAGTGCCCGGCGCCGACCACGCGCACGCGCCGCCCGCCGGCCGCGGCGTCCCGGACACACGCGACGATCGCGTCCTCGGTCTCCGGCAGCTCCCACGAGGCCGGGCGCGACGTCACGGTGCGCGACCAGTTGACGAAACGCCCGTCACGGTCGCGCGGCTGGGGCAGTGGCATGAGCCGAGGCTACGGCAGAAAGATAGGAGCCCCTGGCGACGTTTCCGCCCAAACCATCGCCAGGGGCTCACTCAGCCGGGGTGAGGCTCCCGGCGTCTGTGGGGGTGGCTGTTGGCCACCTACCGTGTGTATTCACATTATCGGATCCGGCGGCCCTGTCCACAACGTTTCTTGCCTGTTGAAACCGTGTCGCCGAATTTGTTGCCTGACTCAACACTCTCCCGATCGGGTGATTACCCGTCTGCACAGGTCAACGACGCTGTGCGACGGAGGTCACGTAGTGAGTCTCACAATTTTGGCCGCGGTGGTCATCGCTTACTCTCGGAGGGCCCCGGGACGGTTCCGGGCGTGGTGAGGAGAGCCGATGGGCGACATCTTGGCGACTGTGCGTGAGCAGGTCCTCGAGCGTGGTGAAGGGCTGACCGAGGAGCAGCTGGTCGAGGTACTCAGGCTCCCGGACGAGGACCTGGCCGAGCTGCTCGCGCTGGCCCACGACGTACGGGTCAGGTGGTGCGGCGAGGAGGTCGAGGTCGAGGGGATCATCTCCCTCAAGACCGGCGGCTGCCCGGAGGACTGCCACTTCTGCTCCCAGTCCGGCCAGTTCACCTCGCCGGTGCGCTCGGTCTGGCTGAACATCCCCGAGCTGGTCGAGGCGGCCAAGCAGACCGCGAGGACCGGGGCGACCGAGTTCTGCATCGTGGCCGCCGTGCGCGGTCCGGACGAGAGGCTGATGTCCCAGGTGAGGGCCGGGATCGAGGCGATCAACGCCGAGGTCGACATCAACATCGCCTGCTCGCTCGGCATGCTCACCCAGGCCCAGGTCGACGAGCTCAAGGCGATGGGCGTGCACCGGTACAACCACAACCTGGAGTCGGCCCGGTCGTACTTCGGCGACGTGGTCACCACGCACTCGTTCGAGGAGCGCTGGGAGACCTGCCTGATGGTCAAGGAGTCGGGTATGGAGCTGTGCTGCGGCGGCCTGGTCGGGATGGGCGAGACGCTGGAGCACCGCGCCGAGCTGGCCGCGCAGCTGGCCGAGCTTGACCCGCACGAGGTGCCGCTGAACTTCCTCAACCCGCGCCCCGGAACCCCGTTCGGCGACCTGCCGGTGATGGACGGCAGGGACGCGCTGCGCACGATCGCCGCGTTCCGGCTGGCGATGCCGCGCACGATCCTGCGGTACGCCGGCGGCCGGGAGCTGACGCTCGGCGACCTCGGCACCCGCGACGGCCTGCTCGGCGGGATCAACGCCGTGATCGTCGGCAACTACCTGACCACGCTCGGCCGGGACCCGCGCGAGGACCTGGAGCTGCTGGCCGAGCTGAAGATGCCGGTGAAGGAACTCCAGAAGACGCTCTGATGGACGAATACTGTGGCCGCTGTGGCGAACCGGTTGCGGTCGGCAACCACTACGGCTGTGAGCAGGCCCTCCGCCTCGAGCCGCCGCGGTACTGCACGCGGTGCCGCCGCCGGATGGTGGTGCAGGTGACCCCGACCGGCTGGCACGCGCACTGCTCGCGGCACGGTGAGGTGCGCGGTGTGGCGGGCTGACGAACTGCTGGCCCGGGACGCGGAACTCCTCTGGCACCCGTACTCCTCGCTGAGCGACCCGTCACCGGCCCGGCTGGTGACCGGCGCGGACGGGGTCCGGCTGCGGATGACCGGGCCGGACGGGGCGTCGTACGAGGTCATCGACGCGATGGCGTCGTGGTGGTGCGTGATCCACGGCTACCGGCACCCGGTGCTGGACGCGGCGCTGCGGGAGCAGGCGGACCGGTTCAGCCACGTGATGTTCGGCGGTCTGACCCACGAGCCGGCGGTCCGGCTGGCCGAGCGGCTGGTGGAGATCACCCCGGACCCGCTGCGGCACGTGTTCTTCTGCGACTCCGGCTCGGTGTCGGTCGAGGTCGCGATCAAGCTGGCGCTGCAGTACCAGGTGGCGCGCGGGCGGACCGGCCGGACCCGGCTGCTGACCACCCGCGGCGGCTACCACGGCGACACGTTCGCGCCGATGAGCGTGTGCGACCCGGTGAATGGGATGCACACGCTGTTCACCGGCGCGCTCAAGGAGCAGGTCTTCGGCCCGCGCCCGCCGGCCGGGTTCGATCGGCCGGCCGACGACCCGGAGCTGCTGGCTTGGGCGGCGGAGATGGCCGGTGCCGCGGAGCGGCACGCGGACGAGGTCGCCGCGATCGTCGTCGAGCCGGTGCTGCAGGGCGCCGGCGGCATGTACGCCTACAGCCCGCACTGCCTGCGGGTGCTGCGCGACCTGGCCGACCGGCACGGCTTCCTGCTGATCCTGGACGAGATCGCCACCGGCTTCGGCCGCACCGGCGTGCTGTTCGCCTCCGAGCACGCGGACGTCCGCGCCGACATCGTCTGCCTGGGGAAGGCGCTGACCGGCGGCTACCTGTCGCTGGCCGCGATGTTGTGTACGACGGAGGTGGCGCACACCGTCTCCCGTGGCCCGGGCGGTGCCCTGATGCACGGCCCGACCTTCATGGCGAACCCCCTCGCGTGCGCGGTCGCGCTGGCCAGCATCGACCTGCTGCTCGGCCAGGACTGGGCGGCCGGCGTCCGGCGGATCGAGACCGGGCTGGCGGCCGGACTGGCGCCGGCTGCCGGGCTGCCCGGGGTGAAGGACGTGCGGGTGCTGGGCGCGGTCGGCGTCGTACAGCTGGAGGGGCCGGTGGACGTGCCGGCGGCGACGGCGGTGGCCTTGGAGCACGGGGTGTGGGTGCGGCCGTTCCGCGACCTGATCTACACCATGCCGCCGTACGTCTCGACCGGCGAGGACGTCGCCGCGATCGGGGCGGCGATCTGTGCCGCGGCCGGTGCGGTATGAGCCTCGACGACTGGCTGAACCGCAAGGCCGAGGCGTTGGAGTCCCGGGGGCTGACGCGCCGGCTGCGGGTGCGCGAGGCGCCGGCGCCAGGTGCCGGCGCGGTGATCGACCTGGCCGGCAACGACTACCTCGGACTGGCCACCGACCCGCGCATCGTGGACGCCGCGGTGACCGCGGTGCGGACCTGGGGCGCGGGGGCGACCGGGTCGCGGCTGGTGACCGGTACGACGCGGTTGCACGCGCGGCTGGAGGACGAGCTGGCCGAGTTCTTCCGGCAGCAGGCGGCACTGGTGTTCTCGTCGGGGTACCTGGCGAACCTCGGCGTGGTGACCGCGCTGGGCGGGCCCGGCACGCTGCTGGTCGCGGACGCGCACGTGCACGCGTCGCTGGTGGACGCCTGCCGGCTGGCGCGGTCCCGGGTCGTCAGGGTTCCGCACAACGACGTGGCCGCGGTCGAGACCGCGCTGGACGGGCGGGGTGAGCCGCGGGCGCTGGTGCTGACCGAGTCGGTGTTCAGCGTGCTCGGCGACGCCGCGCCGCTGACCGCGCTGGCCGAGGTGTGCGCCCGGCACGACGCGGTGCTGCTGGCCGACGAGGCGCACGGCGCTGGCGTCACCGGCGCCGGGCGCGGGTCGGTGGCCGCGGACAAGCTGGCCGGGCTGGAGCACGTGGTGGTGACGGCGACGCTGTCCAAGGCGTTCGGCAGCTCCGGGGGAGTGGTGCTCGGGTCGGCGGCGCTCAAGGAGCACCTGGTGAACCGGGCCCGGACGTTCGTCTACGACACCGCATTGGCGCCCGCGTCGGTGGCGGCCGCGCTCGCGGCGGTGGACGTCGTACGGGCCGAGCCGCACCGGGTCGCGGCGGTCCGCGCCGTGGTGGCGCGGCTGGCGCAGGCGGCCGGGGTCGAGCCACCCGCAGGCGCGGTGCTGTCGGTGCCGATGCCCGGGCCGCGGGAGGCGGTCGAGGCGGCGGAGACGTGCGCGCGGCACGGCGTGCGGGTCGGCGCGTTCCGGCCGCCGTCGGTGCCCGACGACGTCAGCCGGCTGCGGGTGACGGCGCGGGCGACGCTCGCCGGCGCCGAGCTGGAGCGCGCCTGCGAGGTGCTCGCGCACGCCGTGGAGAGTGCCGCGTGACCGCGCTGCCGCCGGTGCTGCTGGTGACCGGCACCGACACCGGCGTGGGCAAGACCGTCGTGACGGCCGCGCTGGCGGTCACACTCGCGGCCCGAGGCTCGGTCGCCGTGCTCAAGCCCGTGCAGGCCGGGCTGCCGGCCGACGCCGACGAGGTCCGGCGGCTGGCCGGGCCGGCGGACGTCTTCGAGGGCGCGCGGGTCGACGACCCGCTGAACCCGACCACCGCGGCCCGGCTGCGTGGGGTCGACCTGCCGTCGTGCGCGGAGCACGCGGCGACCGTGCGCAAGCTGGCGGACGAGTACGACGCCGTGATCGTGGAGGGGGCCGGCGGGCTGCTGGTCGGGCTCGACAACGACGGCGGCACGCTGCTCGACCTGTCGGAGGAGCTGGAGCTCCCGCACGCCGCGGTGGTGGTCGTCCGGTCGGGGCTCGGGACGCTGAACCACAGCAGGCTGACCTGCGCCGCGCTGCGCACCGCGCGCGTGCCGGTGGCCGGGCTGGTGATCGGGGCGTGGCCGGCCGAGCCGGATCTCGCCGAGC
>DASXRB010000993.1:0-2922 GCA_036506875.1 Kribbellaceae bacterium
GACCCGCTGTGGTGGCAGCTGCGCGGCGACTACTACCAGGGTCACCTGATCGGCCGGGTCGACGTGGCGGCGACCGGGCCGGCCTCCCCGATCCCACCGGGCATCGCGAAACTGCCCGGACCAGGACAGTTCTACGCCTCACCCGCGCTGGCCAAGCTGTTGCGCTCGACGCCGGCCGCCCAGCTCGGCGACCGATACCCCGGCAAGCAGGTCGGGACGATCGGCTCGGCCGCGCTGCCCGCACCGAACACGCTGGTCATCATCATTGGCCACCGCGTCGCCGACCTGTCCCATCAAGACGGCGCCCGCGAGGTCAGCCGCATCAGCACCACGACGCCCAGCAGTTGCGCCGAGAGCTGCGTGCTCGGTGTCGGCACCGACGCCAACGGCATCACCCTGATCCTGTCCGTCGTGGCCGCCGCACTGCTGTTCCCGGTGCTGATCTTCATCGGCGGCGCGACCCGGCTGTCGGCTGCCCGCCGAGAGCAACGTTTCGCAGCGATGCGCCTGGTCGGCGCCACGCCCGGGCAGATCTCGGTGATCTCCACCGTCGAGTCCGCCCTCGCCGCCGTCATCGGGGTGGCCGCCGGCTTCGGCCTGTTCTTCGCGCTCCGCCCGGCGATCGCCGCGATCCCGTTCACCGGCGACCCGTTCTTCACCAGCGACCTGTCGCTGAACCTGCCCGACATCCTGCTCGTTGCGCTCGGCATCCCGATCGCAGCCGCGGTCGCGGCCCGGCTCGCGCTGCGGCGGGTGAACATCTCCCCACTCGGGGTGTCACGCCGGGTCAGTCCGCGGCCGCCCCGCGCCTGGCGAGTGATCCCGCTGCTGGCCGGCGTCGGCGAGCTGGGCTACTTCGCCTACGTCCGCGACATCGGCGCCGGCAGCCACACGAGCACCACCGTCGAGGCAGCCGTGTTTCTGGCCGGCGTGCTGGTGACCATGGCCGGCCTGGTCATCGCCGGCCCGTGGCTGACGATGCTCGGCTCACGCCTGGTCGCTCGGCGCGCGAACCGGCCCGCCACCCTCATCGCCGCACGCCGACTCGCCGACAACCCCCAGGCCGCCTTCCGCGCAATCAGCGGACTCGTCCTCGCCCTGTTCGTCGGCACCTGCGCGCTCGGAATCATCACCACGATCGTCGCCTACAACGGCGGCTCGGCAGGTGCCACGGCCACCTCCACCGGCACGATTGTCGAGACGTTCTGGAGCCCGCAGCCGACAAGGACGAACATCACCGTCCCGGACGCGACGATGAGCCGACTGACCGCAATCCCCGGCCTCACCGGGGTCGCCATGATCCGCGGTGAGCCTCAATCCGACCCTCGGATGTATCCGCAGGAGGTGGTCTCCTGCGCCCAGCTCACCGGCACACCCGCGCTGGGCCACTGCCCGCCCGGTGCCGACACCGTGACGATCATGCCCGACTTCGGTGGCGCGATCACCGACAAGTCGTCGATGACCGACACGACCTGGCCCGCCTCCGACGTCCCCACCCCGCAGCTGCAGCGCCTGCCGATCGACGTCATCGTCGTCGGAACGAACGGATCGACAGCCGCCGTCGAGCAGGCTCGCACCGTCCTCGACGTCACCTACCCGAGCAGATATCCACCGCAGACGCTGAGCGAGTACCAGGCCGACAACGCGAAGCTGACCGACAGCTACCGGCAGCTCGCCAATGTCGTCATCCTGACCAGCCTGCCCATCGCCGGCTGCGGCCTGGCCGTCAGCATCGCCGGCGGGCTGGCCGAGCGCAAACGGCCCTTCAGCCTCCTGCGCCTGACCGGAGCCCCACTCGCGAGCCTGCGACGCGTCATCACCCTCGAAGCCGCCGCGCCGCTCCTGATCACCGCCGCCGTTTCTATCGCAGCCGGACTGCTCGCCGCGCACCTGTTCCTGCGCGCGCAACTCCGCGAAACACTGCAACCACCCGGCGTGCAGTACTACCTCATCGTCGTGGCCGGGATCCTCGCGTCTCTCGCGGTCATCGCCTCGACGCTCCCACTGCTCAAACGGATCACCGGACCCGACGTCGCCCGCAACGAATGATGCGTCAGGCGTGATGCGACGCGATCTGGCGCGCAACAAGTGCTGCATCTTCGCCGACCCCGAACAGCAGAGACGAGCGGCGCTTGCGCAAGAAATGGACGCCGCAGAAGTACAGGCCAGGCAGCACCGTGCTCGCACCGTCGATGCTGAGCGGAAATCCGAGATCATCGGTGACCGGAGCGTCGATCCATCGGTAGTCCGGCCGGAACCCGGCAGTGAAGATGACCGCGCCGAATCCGCGCAGGTCGAGCTCGCGTACCGGGTTGTAGCGAAACGGTGCGGGCACCTGTAGCTGCGGAACCTCAACGCCTTGGGCGGGCAGCTGCTCGGTCAGCAATCGCCGGACATCGGCCCATCTCGCGTCGCCGAACGCCACGGACTCGCCGAGGTCGTCGGCGAACTGGGCACGGTTTCCGCTGAAGCCCGACAGGTGTCCCAGCAGCGGCACGCCCAGCGCCTGCAAGGTGCGGTAATGCAGGTCGTGCCCGCCGCGGGCGCCGGTTGCCTGAATGTTGGCGAGCAGCCGGTCCGCTGGAGAGGACAGGGCAGACAGCGGTTGATCGAAGAACGTCGTCTTCGCTAACCAGGTGACGATGTCCGTGCCGTCCGGACGGCGCGGCACCCACGGGGCGCGGCCGCAGGACAGGAACACGTCGCGCCCGGCGACGTGCAGTTCCTCGGTCAGTTGGCATCCGGTTTGGCCACTGCCGACGACGAGGATCTTGCCCGGCGGAATGTGATCCGGATTGCGGTAGTCGGTGCTCGTCAGCGCGAGCACACCCGGCGGCAAGGCAGCCGCGGCCGGTGGCAGGTAAGGCCGCTGATAGGCGCCAGTGCACACGACAACCGTGGCGGCCTCGAGCCGGCCTTCGG
>DASXRB010000994.1:0-1544 GCA_036506875.1 Kribbellaceae bacterium
CCACAACAGGACCAAGCTCCATCTGGTGCAGTCCCTGCAGTACGGCGACAGCCGCGGCCAACTGGTCGTCGGACTGAGACGGCAGCCGGATCGCGTGCCGTGAACCCGCGGACGCCTGCGCGACCGGGGAGTCCGGCGGGCAGGCCACCATCAGACCGCAGCCGCGTCGCTCCGCCTCAGCAGCGGCGGAGACCGCGTCGGAGTCGGCCGCGGCGGCGCCACCGAGGACGATCACCAGGTCCATCGGACCCGCCCACCCTGGCAGGCCGGGGCCAGGCCAGGCGACGAACGGCACCGGGCACACCGGCTCCAGCACTGCCCGGACCAGACGGGCGTCCCGACCGGCAGCCAGCACCGCGCGTGGCCGGAAGCCGTCGGAGTCGACCTTCGCCAAGGCCTCCTCCGCGGCTTCGAGCTCAGCCCGGACGCGGGCGCCGGCCATGGCCAGGCGGCGGAGCAGGTGGTCTGTCGCCGCGAGCGCGGCCGGGTCGTCCAGGCGCGAGTCGTCGAAGAAGCTCATCAGTTCTCCGCGGCCTCTGGCTGTTGTTCGCGGGTGTCACGGGCCTCGTCGATCAGCAGCACCGGGATGTCGTCGCGCACCGGGTAGGCCAGCGCGCAGGCGGCGTTCGTGCAGACGAGCTCGTTCGCCTCGTCGTCCACCCGGAACTCCGACCGGCACTTCGGGCAGACCAGGATGCTCAGCAGATCCGGGTCCAGATTGACTGCCATTCAGTTCTCCTCCACCGATGCACCGGTGATCAGGGCCAGTACTTCGTCACGGACGCGTTCCATCGTGGCCCGGTCCTCCGCCTCGACGTTCAACCGCAGCAGCGGTTCGGTGTTCGATGCACGAACGTTGAACCACCACTGTCCCGCCGACACGGTCAGACCGTCCAGATGGTCAACGGTAATGCCGTCCCGGTCGCCGTAGGTGTCTTCGATGGCCGCGACCGTGGCCGCGGCGTCGTCGACCTTGTTGTTCAGCTCGCCGGAGGCGACGTACCGCTCGTACTCGGCGAACAGCTCGCCGGCCGGCTTGTCCTGCTCGCCGAGCGCGGCCAGCACGTGGAGCGCGGCCAGCATGCCGGTGTCGGCCCGCCAGAAGTCCCGGAAGTAGTAGTGCGCCGAGTGCTCGCCACCGAAGACCGCGTCGGTCTCGGCCATCCTCTGCTTGATGTAGGAGTGCCCGACCCGGGACCGGATCGGCGTACCGCCGTGCTCGACGATCAGCTCCGGCACCGCCTTGGAGGTGATCAGGTTGTGGATGACGGCCGAGCCGGGGTGTTTCGCCAGTTCCCGGACCGCGACCGCGCCGGTGATGGCGCTCGGTGAGATCGGGTCGCCGTTCTCGTCCACCACGAAGCAGCGGTCGGCGTCGCCGTCGAAGGCGAGTCCGAGGTCGGCGCCGAGCTCGCGGACCTTGGCCTGCAGGTCGACGAGGTTCTTCGGGTCGAGCGGATTCGCCTCGTGGTTGGGGAAATTGCCGTCCAGCTCGAAGTACATCGGCACCAGCCGCAACGGCAGGCCGTCGAAGACGGCGGGGA
>DASXRB010000995.1:0-12136 GCA_036506875.1 Kribbellaceae bacterium
GCGCTCGTCACCAGCACCGGCGCGACGCCGGCGTCCAGCGCCCAGCGCAGCTGCTCCAGCGCCGGCTCGGCACGACCCGCGATCGCGGCGTCGGCGACCGCGAAGCTCGTCACCTCGGCGCGGCCGCCGAAGTACCGCCCGACCAGCTCCGGCGTCACCGGTTGTCCCCCGGCGTCGGCGACCAGCTGCGAGCAGGCCCCGGCCAGCGCGCGCAGGTCGTGTCCGACCGCGTCCACCAGCGCGGACGCGGCGCGTTCGTCCGCCGAACCGCCGAGGGCCCGGATCTCGCCGGCCACGAACTGCGGCAGCTCCCACGCCTTCGGCGCGGCCGCGACGATCTCGTTCACCCCGGCCTTGCGCAGCCTGTCGAGCACGGCCTTGCCCTTGGCGCCACCGGAGTGGACCAGCACGACCGTGACGTCCGGCGCCGGCTGTGCAGCGTAGTCGGCCAGCCTCGGGGCGACCTCCGCGGCGAGGTTCTCCAGGCCGCGCAACACCAGCATCCGCTCCGCGGCCAGCAGCGACGGCCCGGTGAGCTCGGCGAGCGCGCCGGCGTCCAGGTCGGCGGCCTGCACGTCGGTCACCTCGAGCTCCGGCGCGGTCTTGGTGACCGCGGTGATCGCGGAGCGGACCGCGCGGTCGGCCAGGAACGCCTCGGTCCCGGTGATGAGCAGGACGTCGCCGAGGGCGGGTGCGGTGTTGCGTCGGGCAGCCATGACGCAGGCCAGCATGCCATGCCGCGCCGACACCACTCGCCCGCGGCCGGAGGCCGGCCCCGGTGCCGTCACGGACCCCGGCAACGGTCGTCGTCGCAGGCCGCCGCACCGGACGTCGCGAGGGCGAGCCCGTCCGCCGTGCGCACGACCGCGACCGAGCCCGCCCGGTCCGTACGCGCCACCGTCATCCCGAGCCGGGCGAGCACGTCCATCGTGCGTGGCGCCGGGTGCCCGTAGTCGTTTCCGAGTCCCACCGAGACCAGTGCGATCCGCGCGCCGCTGGCTCGCAGGAACGCACCGTCCTGCCGGCTCGACCCGTGGTGCGGCACCTTCAGCACGTCCGCGCGCAGGTCGGCGCCGGACGCGAGCACCGTACGCTGCGACTCCTCCTCAAGGTCACCCGTCAGCAGCACCCGGACGCCACCGGCGTCGAGCAGCATCGCCACGCTGGTGTTGTTCACCACCGTGCCCTGGCCGTCGCGAGGCTCGCGCCCGGCGGCCGGAGGTGCCGGCACCCGGGCCGGCCACAGCACCTGCCAGGTCACCGCGCCGATGCGCCGCCGTTCGCCGTACGTCACCGGCCGCACCACGGCCCCGCGGGTGCCGGCGAGGGCGATGACCCGCCGCTGCTCGGCGGGCGGCGACGGGTACGGCGTGACGTCGATCTCGCCGACCGTACGGCCGTGCAGCACCCCGGCCAGGCCGCCGGCGTGGTCGAGGTGGAAGTGCGTGACGACCAGCACCGGTACGTACCGCACGCCGAGCTCGCGTAGGCACCGGTCGATGGGCCCGGGGTCCGGCCCGGTGTCGACGACCACGGCCGTGCCGGGCGCCACGTTCACCACCAGTCCGTCGCCCTGGCCCACGTCGCAGGCGACCACGACCCAGTTCGCGGGTGGCCAGCCGAGCTGACCGGCCGGCCTGAGCACGGCGACGGCGAGCAGCGCGACGGCCGGCAGGGCCGCGGCCGGCCGCACCAGCAGCCGCCGCATCCCGGCGACCAGCAGCAGGCACACCGCCGTCAGCACCACCACGCCGGGCAGCGTCGAGGGCCAGTGCGCCGCCGCACCGGGCAGGTCGGCTCCATGTGTCGCGACCATCAGGATCCAGCGCGCCGGCCACGCCGCCAGCCAGCCCAGCACCGCCGCCGGCGGACCGCATATCAGCGACACGCCCGCGGCGGCGAACCCGAGCACGGTCGCCGGCCCGACCGCCGGCTCGGCGAGCAGGTTGGCGGCCACCGCGACCAGCGACACGGTCCCGGACAGCCAGGCGACGATCGGCGTACACGCGAGCTGTGCGGCCAGCGGGCACGCCACCGCCTCCGCCAGCCGCGCCGGCAACCAGCGGGCGAGCGCGTCCCGCCAGCCCGGCGCCAGGACCACGATCCCGGCGGTCGCCAGCACCGACAGCGCGAACCCGGCCGAACGCGCGAGCGACACGTCCAGCAGGAGCAGCCCGAGCACGGCCGCGGACAGGCTGCGGACCCCGCGCCGCCGGCCGCCCGACGTCATCGCCGCGAGCGCGACCAGCCCCATCACCGCCGCCCTCAGCACGCTCGGCTGCGGCCGCGCCAGCACCACGAACACGACGACCGTGACCAGCCCGGCGACGGTCAGCCCGCGCGCCCGCACCCCGGCCAGCCTGGCCACCGGTACGACGAACGCCAGCAGCAGCGTCAGGTTGGTCCCGGACACCGCGGACAGGTGCGTCAGTCCGGTGACCCGGAAGTCCTCGGCGACTCCGTCCGGCAGCCCGCCCACGTCTCCCATGACGAGGGCGGGCACCAGACCGCGGACGGCCTGCGGCTGTCCCGCGACCGCGCGCCGCAGCCCGGCCCGGACCCGCTCCGCGGCCCGCAACCACCAGGCCGGCCCGGCCAGCTGGCGCGGCCGGGCCCGGCTGGACAGCACCGCCGCGATGTCCGACCCGCCCTCGACCCGGTGCAGCCGGCCGTGCGCCTCCACCCGTGCGCCGTACCGCAGGTCCACCCAGTCCGCGGACCCGACCACCAGCACCGGCGTGCGCACCCGGTCGGTCCGGCCCCGCCCGCTCACCTGCTCGACGACGCCGCGCACCACCACGTACGGCGGACGGCGCGAACCCGGACTCGACCGGAGCACAGGATCGCCGGCCAGCCGCAGCCGAACCGTCACGGCCGCGTCCGCCGCGGCCAGCTCGGCCACCGGCCCGGATCCGATCGCCCGGACGTGCAGCCCGGCCACCGTCCCCAGCGCCGCGACCACGACCGCGACGCCGAGCGCCGTGACACACCAGGTCGCGCGCCACCGCAGCCGCCACAGCACCGCCGCCGCGACGACGCTCCCGGCGGCGACGACCACGCTCACCCACCAGCCGCACCCCAGAAGCACCGCCGCGGCGAGCCAGCCAGCCGTTGCCGGAAGCAACAACCGCGCATCCAGCCGCGGTCTGTCCGGTGACGGCATGGTCAGACCCGGACGTGCGGTTTGAGGTCGGCGAACTTCTTCTCGCCGACGCCGGTGACCTCCTGCAGCTCGTCGACCGAGCTGAACCGGCCGTGCTCGGTACGCCAGTCGACGATCCGCTGGGCCAGCACCGGCCCCACCCCGGGCAACTCCTCGAGCTGCGCTGCGGTCGCCGTGTTGAGATCGACCTGACCGCCGGTCGTACCGGCCACCCCGGACCTCCCTGCCACCGGAGGCGCGCCGGCGACGCCGACCAGGATCTGCTCGCCGTCGGCCACCGGCCGGGCCAGGTTGAGGGCGGACAGGTCGACGCCCGGCAGTGCACCACCGGCCGCGGCGATCACGTCCGCCACCCGGGCTCCGGCCCGGATCCGGACCAGTCCGGGACGGCGCACCTTCCCCGCGACGTCGACGACCAGCACCCGGCTGCCGGGACCCGCTGTCGCACCGGCGACCGCGACCGGGCTGCCCGTCACGATCCCCGGAACCGGCCGCGAAACCGGCACCGGACGGGCCCTCAGCACCGACGTCACCGCCCAGCCGATGCCGACCACCAGGACGACCGCGATCACCACGACGTGCCGCACGGACAGCATCAGCCGCGCATCACGCAACCGCTCCACTCCCAACCCCGGTCGCTCCGGCCGCTGCGGCACCCAGCCGCCGGTCATCTCCTCCTCCTCGATCTCTCGCTCCTGCCACGCGCCGGACCGCGACGTGCGACCCGGACCGGGCTGCGGATCCCGCGGCCGCCGCGACAGCGGACGCTGATCATCGGGCGGGTCTGGCGGCGGGTTCCGCCACTCATCGGCGTGCGCGACAGTTCGCTGTGCGGCGGGGCCGGCAGGTGCCGGCGCCCGGATCGGCACGCCGTGCGCGGCGGCGAGGCGCGCGAGGGCATGGCTTCGCCGCGCGGGGTCGGGTGGCAGGTCTTGTCGTCGTCCGAACAGGTTCACGCCGGGAACGTAGGAGTGATCCGTCCCTCGGCGCGGTCACCCGGAACAGCCTTGTGGACGACGGCCACGGCGGCCGCCCTGTGCAAGAAAAGCGGTTGAGCACGAGCCGGATCGACCCCACCGGTCCAGGGCGAGGTCAGTCAGTTCGGCGGCCGCTCCACCCGGATCGCCAGCGCGGCGGCCGTTCCGAGGAGCGCGATGACGGCGCCGGCCAGGAACGCCGCCCGGGATCCCGCCAGCACCCCGTCCGCGACCGCACCCGGCGCCGCACCGCCACCGACGACCGCGCCGGTCCGCAGCGCCGCGACGGTGGCCTGCAGCGCGACACCGAGCGTCGCGCCGACGCTGAAGGACACCGTCTGCAGACCCGCCGCGATCCCCGCGTCCTCCCCCGCGACGTCCGCCAGCGACGCGATCGACCCCGCCACGAAAGCACCGCCCATCCCGAGCCCGAACACCAGCATCCCCGCGAGCAGCACGACCCCCGGCCGCCCCGCCCGCGTGCTCCACGCCATCACCACGCACGCCAGCACCAGCAGCGCCCCGCCACCCCCGGCCACGGCCCGCACCCCCACCGCCGTCACCCAGCGCTGCGCGACGCAGGCAGCCGCCACCGACGACACCGTCATCGCCGACGTCAGCACCCCGAACCGCAGCGCGCTGTACCCCAGCACCTCCTGGGTCTGCCGCGTCACCGTGAACAACAGCCCGTCCACCGTCATCCCGGCTGCGACCAGCACCAGGTTCCCGCCGACCAGCCTCCGGTTCCGGAACAACCGCAGCGGCAGCATCGGCCACGCCGTACGCGACTCCACCAGCACGAACACCCCGAGCAGCACCAGCCCCGCCGCGACCAGCCCGAGAGTGTCCGGCCGCGCCCAGCCCCGCCCCGGCACCTGGCTCAGCCCGTAGACCACCGACCCCAGCGCCACGGTCGCCGCCAGCACTCCCGGCAGGTCGAGCCGCCCACGACCGGCCACCCGCCGGTCCGCCCGCAGCAGCACCGGACTCAGCACGATCATCACGACCCCGACCGGCACGTTCACGCCGAACACCCACGGCCACTCGAGCGCACCCGTCACGGCCCCGCCGAACAGCAAGCCCGCGGTCGCACCCACGCCCCCGACCGCCGACCACGCGGCGAGCGCCTTGTTCCGTTCCGCGGGATCGTCGAAGGTGCTCACCACGAGCGCGAGCGCGGCCGGCATCATCAGCGCGGCCGCGACCCCTTGGCCGGCCCGCGCCCCGACCAGTACCGCGGTCGACGGCGCCGCCGCGCACACCAGCGACGCCACCGTCAGCAACCCGGTACCCGCCACGAAGACCCGCCGGGCGCCGTACAGGTCGGCCAGCCGCCCGCCGCACAGCAGCAGCGCCCCGCCCGGCAGTGTGCACGCCGTGAACAGCCACTGCGCGCCGGCCGCCGACAGGCCCAGGTCGGCGGCGATCGACGGCGCCGCGGTGAACACGCTGGTCGACGCCAGCACGTCGACGAAGAAGGCGAGACAGAGCAGGCCGAGCGCGAGCCAGCGCCGCCGGTCGGCGGTCCCGGCAACGGCCGGTGCGGAAACAGTCATGGGAGCACCGACTCCGGGGCCACCGCGAACTCATCGCGTACGACGAAGTCGGTCAGGAGCGGCGCGGGGCGATGACGACGGCGAGCATGCCCGGGCCGACGTGCGCGCCGATCACCGCGCCGACGTCGCGGACCAGCACGTCGCCGGCGGCCGGCAGCCGCTCGGCCAGCCCGTCGGCCAGCGCCTCCGCCTTGGCCAGGTTGTCGAGGTGGTGCACGGCCAGGTCGACCGGCCCGGTGCCCGCCCGTTCGACGGCGATGTCGGCCAGCCGTGCGATCGCCCGGGCGGAGGTCCGTACCTTCTCCAGCGGCACGATCCGCCCGTCGCTGATCGTCAGCAGCGGCTTGACCGACAGCGCCGCGCCGAGCAGCGCCTGTGCGGCACCGATCCGGCCGCCGCGCCGCAGGTGCTCCAGGGTGTCCACGTAGAAGAACGACGAGACCGCCGCGATCCGGTCCCGCGCGGCCGCCTCGACCGCGGCGCCGTCCGCTCCGGTCCGGGCCACGGACGCCGCGGTGATCACCGGGAAGCCCAGGCCCATCCCGAGCGACCGGGCGTCGACGTGCCGGACCGGTACCGGCGACTCCTTCGCGCCGATCATCGCGGACTCGAACGTGCCGGACATGTCGGCCGACAGGTGGATCGAGACGATCTCCTCCGCCCCTGCGGCGGCGCACGCCTCGTACGCGTCGACGAACGCCTGCGGCGCCGGCCGGCTGGTCGAGACGGGGGTGTAGGTCTTCAGCGCCTCGGCGACCGTCTCCGACGTCGCCGCGCCCTCGTCGTACGAGATCCCGCCGATCACGACCTGCAGCGGTACGACGGTGATGCCGTAGCGGTCCTGCTCATCGGCCGACAGCCCGGCTGTCGAGTCGGTGACCACGTGGACCTGCGCTGACATGCCAGGAGGCTACCGGAGAGTTCACTTCGGCGCCCGGTCCAACCCGTGCCCCCGGGCGTGGTCCGGCTCACGACCGGAAGCGGGGTGGTAGCCGCCCCTCCACGGCTCCACCCCGCCACCGCTGACTTCCCCCGGGTGTCAGCTCCCCGTTCCGGTCCCCCCGTAGGTTCCCCCGCGATGTCCCCCCGCGATATCCCCCCGGCGTTCCCCCGCAAGTCCCCCGTGTGCGCTCCCCCGTGCGTTCCCCCCGGCAGTCCCCCGTGCGTTCCCCCCGATCCCGCAGCCGTCCCCTGAAGCAGCTGCCGGACGCCTCTCCGACACCGGGCAGATGGCGCGCCGTCCGCTCACGCGGCCGGCGGCCACCGCCCGGTGCGGTGCCAGGTAGTTCGTCTCGGCACGATCCAGCACGCGGACATCACAGCAACCGATCGGCGCCCCCACCATTCGGATGCCGGAGCTGATCCGCGTCGCCAGGTGACCGTTCCGGGCCGGAGCGAGCGACCTGGTCACGATGGTGGTTCCCGTCGCCACCGTCACCGACCCCGTCTGCCGCGCGCTGCCCGTACCGGACATCTGAACTCTTTCCCGTAGAACCGAGCTTCCCTACGAGCAGTAATTCTTCGCGGGGCCCGGCCGGCGGACGAGGCAGATCAACCGGCAGTTGCCCGGCAGTTTGGTTCCTTCCACGTCATGTTCCGCCGCCCGCCTCGTCGGGCCGGACTACGGCGTACGACGCTCAGGACAGCGCCGTCAGCGCCTCGTCGGCGAGCCGTCGTACCGCCTCGGCGGGGTCGGGCTGCGGCCAGTCCGCGGCGGGAGCGACACCGGCCGCCGCGTCCTGGAGGACGGCCCAGGCGGTCGGCAGCATCCGCGGGCCCATCGTGTGCTGCCAACCGAGCAGGGCGGCCGCGATCGAGCCGGCGGCCGCGTCGTCACCGCGGGCGCGCAGCACCGCGACCGCCTCCGGCAGCACGTCGAGCAGGTAGACCACCCTGCCCTCGACCAGCAGCCGGGCGATCGCCTCGCGGACCGCCGCGACCGCGACCGGCAGGTCGCCGGCCAGCCGCGCCAGCCGGCTGCGGTACACCATCACCAGGTAGTCGAAGTAGCCGCGGTGACCCTTGATGTCGGCGTCCGCCTCGTCGATCAGCGTGCGGGCGCTGTCGTGGTCGCCGGAGTGGAACGCGACGATCGCCTGGCAGCTCGCCACCCGGGTACGCTCCGGGTCGTCCGAGGCCTGGGTGGCCTGGGCCAGGTCGGCCCAGACCCGGGCCTGCTCCAGGTCGCCGAGCTCGACGTCGATCCGGCTGAGCGCCATGTACCCGACCTCGTCGGGGTGGACGCCCGGGTCGTCCAGCGCCTTGCGCCAGGCCAGCAGCAGCGCCTTGGCCTCCTCCAGCCGCCCCCACCGGGCCAGCGCCAGGCCGCAGGTGCCCTGCACGGTGGCGGCGCGCTGCACGTTGCCGTGCTGCAGCGCGTCCGCGACCAGCGACGGGATCTCGGCCAGGCTGTCGCCGTCCAGCACCTGCGAGCCCGAGGCTACCCAGCCGGCCCGCGCCGCCAGGCCGAGGTCGATCGTCGGCGGGATCAGCTGCCGGGCCTCGGCGTAGTTGCGCCGGGCGGCGCGGATGTCCCCGGTCAGGTTGGACAGCCGGCCGGCGATCGCGCGCAGCTTGCCACGGGTCTCCTTGTCGTCCACCGTCTCCGCGCACCTGGTCGCCCAGCCGATCCCGGCCTCGGCGACGCTCGCCTGGTACTGCCACGCGACCCGGAAGCCGAGCACTATCCGCGCCGCGTCGTCCCACTCCCCGAGGTCCGCGGCGCGCTGCAGCGCGACCTCGAAGGTGGCCGAGTTCGCGTTCGCGGCACGGTACCGGCGCTCCCGGTCCGGGCTCGCCCAGGCGCCCTCCAGGCCGTCGGCGTACGCCAGGCACCAGGCGACCGCCCGGTCGCGCAGCTCGTCGGCCTGGCCGCCGAGCCCGGCGGACGCGTGCTCGCGGATCGTCTCGAGCATCTTGTACCGGCTGCCGTACAGCTGCTCGTACTCCTCCACCGGCTGCAGCAGCGACTTGTCCACCAGCTCGGCCAGCAGCGCCGGCACGCTCCGGCCGTCGACCGGGTCGCCGGCGCAGATCCCGGCCACGGCGGCGAGCGTGAACGGCGAGCCGAGCATCGAGACCCGGTACAGCAGCTGCCGCGCCGGGTCGGTGAGCGCGTCCACGCTCCAGGCGATGGTGTCGGCCAGGGTGCGCTGGTGCGGGGCGCCGAACCGGCGCGGCCCGGACAGCAGCTGGAACCGGTCGTCCAGCGCGGCCAGGATCGCCTCCGCCGACAGCGACCCGACCCGGGCGGCGGCCAGCTCCAGCGCCAGCGGCAGCCCGTCCAGCCGCCGGCACAGCGCCGCCACGGTGGCGGCGTTGTGCAAGGTGACCGCGAAGTCCGGCCGCACCCGGGACGCGCGCCGGGTGAACATCTCCACCGCGGGACTGGCCAGGATCGCGTCGAGGTCGTCGTCGCCGGCCGGGACCGGCAGCACCGCGACCCGTCGTACGACCTCCTCCGGCAGGCCGAGCGGGATCCGCGACGTCACCAGCACGCCGATGCCGGGATAGCTGCGAACCATCCGGTTGGCGACGCTCGCGACGCCGTCGAGGACGTGCTCGGCGTTGTCCTCCACGATCACCAGGTCGCCCGGCGGGCGGTGCGAGAGCAGGTCGTCGAGGTCGGTCGTCCCGGGCGCGGTGCCGAAGGCGTCCAGGATCGCGGACGGTACGGCGGCGTCGCGCTGCACCATCGTCAGGTCCACGACCACCACCGTGGTGTCTGCGTCGGAGACCCGGTCCGCGGCGGCCAGCGCCAGCTCGGTCTTGCCGACCCCGCCCGGGCCTACCAGGGTGACCAGCCGGTGGGTGCGCAGCAGAACCTCCAGCTCGGCGAGCTCGCGGTCGCGGCCGACCAGGCCGTCCGGGATCGGCCGGGTGCCGCGCCAGCGCAGGCCGGCCGGCGCCGGGGCGCCGACCGAGATGGTGGCCGGTATGCCGTGGCCGGCCGCGGCGAGGAAGTCCTTCGCCTCGGTCTCGTCCAGGCCGAGGGCGTCGGCGAGCAGCCGGACCGAGTCCTTGCGCGGCCGGGCCACCCGGCCGGCCTCCAGCTCGCGGATCGTGCGAACGCTCAGGCCGGCGCGGTCGGCGAGCTCCTCCTGGGACAGCGCGGCCTGCGTCCGGCGGGCCAGCAGCAGCGCGGCGAAACCCGGCCGCGAAGCGGCCTGCCCACCGGCCTGACCGTTGCTGCCCGACACCAGCACACCGCCCTCTCACCCCGCGCCCGGACCACGCACAACCTATCGTGAACGGTCTTCGCGGCCCGTGGTCACCCGGTGAGAGATCGGCTGCACGGCGGCGGCTCCGTGCGGCCGGAGGCAGGGCTCAGGCGGCGGTCTTGGCGTCGTACAGCGCGTAGACGGCCGCCCAGTCGTGCCGGCGGGCCTCGACGAGGGCGCCGGCCAGCTCGGCGTTGAGGCGGCTGCGGTCACAGATGCCGCTGGTCGCGCGGATCAGCAGGTCTGCTCCGAGGCGGCGAATCTTGGCTGGCATGCCTGCAATCCAACCGGTCCTGTGTTTCAAAGGTATGACGATAATTTCAATTTCTCGCAAACCAATCCTGATGCGGCAAACACATAACTGAATGGTTAACCAGGTATCCAGGAAAGGCGGACCTGCCGGTCCGGATTGTCGACGTTGGTGTCGACCAGGCAGACCGACTGCCAGGTGCCGAGCATCAGCGCGCGGGCGATCACCGGGATCGACGCGTACGGCGGGATCAGCGCGGGCAGCACGTGGTCCCGGCCGTGTCCCGGCGAACCGTGCCGGTGCCGCCAGCCGAAGTCGCGCGGCAGCAGGTCCTCCAGGACCGCGAGCAGGTCGGTGTCGCTGCCGGCGCCGGTCTCCAGGATCGCGACGCCGGCCGTAGCGTGCGGGACGAAGACGTGCAGCAGCCCGTCGCCGTGTGCCGCGTGCGCGGACTCGGCGACGAACCGCCGGCACGTCTCGGTGAGGTCGTGGACGACCTCGCGGGACCCGGTCGCGACCCTGATCAGCTCACTGTGCATTCACACAGTCGATCAGGCCGGGACGATGTTGACCAGTTTCGGCGCGCGGACGATCACCTTGCGCGGCTCGCGGCCGTCCAGCGCCTTCAGCACAGCCTCGGACGCCAGCGCCTGCCGCTCCAGGTCGGCCTCGGTGATCGACGGCGGCACCTCCAGCCGGTCCCTGACCTTGCCCGCGACCTGGACGACGCAGGTGACGGTCTCCTCGACCAGCAGCGCCTCGTCCACCTCCGGCCAGCCGGCGCGGGCCACCGTCGGGGTGTGGCCCAGGTTCTCCCACATGTCCTCGGCGGTGTACGGCGCGACCAGGCTCAGCAGGATCGCGACCGCCTCGACGGCCTCGCGGACCGCCGGGTCGGCCCCGCCCGGACCGGAGTCGACGGCCTTGCGGGTCGCGTTCACCAGCTCCATGATCCGCGCGACCATCACGTTGAACCGCTGCGACTCGATCAGCTCGGCCGCCTCGTGCACGGTCCGGTGTGTTGCCTTACGCAACGAGATGTCACCGGTCGCCGGGTCGGCGCCGGGCGCGCTGGTGACGTCGCCGCTCAGCCGCCAGGCCCGCTGCAGGAAGCGCAGCGAGCCGCCGGGAGACATGTCGGCCCAGTCGATGTCGTCGGCCGGCGGGCCGGCGAACACCATGGTCAGCCGGACCGCGTCCACGCCGTACGCGTCGATCTGCTGGCCCAGGTCGACGCCGTTGCCCAGCGACTTGCTCATCGCCTTGCCCTGGTTGATGACCTGGCCCTGGTTCAGCAGCGCGGCGAACGGCTCGTCGAAGTCCACCATGCCCATGTCGCGCAGCACCTTGGTGAAGAACCGGGAGTACAGCAGGTGCAGGATCGCGTGCTCCACTCCTCCGACGTACTGCTGAGCCGGCATCCACCTCCGCACCGCGTCGACGTCGAACGGCCCCTCGGTGTAGTCCGGCGAGCAATACCGCAGGAAGTACCACGACGAGTCGACGAAAGTGTCCATCGTGTCGGTGTCGCGCTTGGCTGCGGCACCGCACCGCGGGCAGTCCACGTTCACCCAGTCGGTCGCGGCGGCCAGCGGCGAGACGCCCTTCGGCGCCAGGTCCTGGCCGCGCAGGTCCGGCAGCTCCACCGGCAGCTGGTCGTCCGGGACCGGGACCTCGCCGCAGGTGTCGCAGTGGACGACCGGGATCGGGCAGCCCCAGAACCGCTGCCTGCTCAGCAGCCAGTCACGCAGCCGGTAGTTGACCGTCCGCTCGCCCAGGCCCTTGGCCTCCAGCCAGTCGATGATCCGGGCCTTCGCCTCGGCGACCGGCAGGCCGTTCAGGCTGACCTCGTCGTTCGCGGAGTTGATCGCCGGTCCGTCACCGGTGTACGCCTTGCCGTCGAATCCGTCCTCCGGCTGGACCGTGCGGATGATCGGCAGGTCGAACTTCTCCGCGAACTCCCAGTCCCG
>DASXRB010000996.1:0-6436 GCA_036506875.1 Kribbellaceae bacterium
GTACGGCGAGTCGCTGTTCCCGATCACGGTCGCCGGCGGCCTGCGCTGGGCGCGGTCGTGCCGGAACGCCGAGCTGGTCGAGGCGCTGCCGCGCTACCACCCGCGCTGGGCGTACGGCGTGCTGGCGCTGCCCGGGATCCGCGAGGTCGCCACCTGGAACCTCGTCGTGGTGCTGCGGCGCAGGTGATCCGATGAACGGGGCCGTCTGGCGGATGCGCCGGATCGCGGTGTGCGGGGTGCTGTTCGCGGTCGCGTTCCTGCAGCACCCCGGGAAGCTGGTCGCCGACACCAAGCTCGACCTGGCCGTGTCGCCGGTCGCGTTCCTCGGCCGCGCACTGTCGCTGTGGGAACCCGAGGGGTTCGCCGGGCAGCTGCAGAACCAGGCGTACGGCTATCTGTTCCCGATCGGGCCGTTCTTCGCCCTGGGCCACCTGGCGCAGCTGCCCGGCTGGGCGGTGCAGCGGCTGTGGTGGGGTGTCGTGCTGTGCACGGCGTTCCTCGGCGCGCGCGCTCTGGCCGAGCGGCTGCGGATCGGTACGCCCGCCACCCAGCTGATCGCCGGCCTCGCCTACGCGCTGTCGCCGCGGATCCTGTCCACGCTCGGGCCGGTGTCGGCCGAGGCATGGCCGATGGCGGTGGCGCCGTGGATCCTGCTGCCGCTGGTCGCCGCGTCCGCGGGTGCGCCGGCCGCGCGGTCCGCGCTGCGGTCCGGGGTCGCGGTGGCCTTCACCGGGGGCGTGAACGCGGTGCTGAGCTTCGCCGCCGCGCTGCCGGCGTTCCTCTACCTGCTGACGCGGCGGATGCGCGGCGGCGGCGCCCGGATGCTGCTGTGGTGGTGCGGAGCGGCGGCGCTGGCCACGCTGTGGTGGGTCGGCCCGCTGTTCCTGCTGGGCGCCTACAGCCCGCCGTTCCTGGACTACATCGAGAGCGCGCGGAACACGACCGAGCCGACCTGGCTGGTGGAGACGCTGCGCGGCACCGACCACTGGGTCGCCTACCTCGGGCCGACGTTCGGCTCGACCTGGCAGGCGGGGCTGGACCTGGTCCGCAACCCGATGCTGGTGCTCGACACGATCGTCGTCGCCGGTCTCGGCCTCGCCGGGCTCGCGATGCGGTCGATGCCGGAGCGCCGGTGGCTGTGCAGCGTGTTCGTGGCCGGGCTGCTGCTGGTGACCTTCGGCCATGCCGGCGTCCTGGACGGGCCGTTCGCGCACTTCCAGCAAGGGTTGCTGGACGGTGCGCTGGCGCCGATGCGCAACGTGCACAAGTACGACCCGCTGATCCGGCTGCCACTCGCGCTCGGGATCGCGCACGTGCTGCCTCGGGTGGTCTGGAACCGGGACCCGGCGATGCGCCGGCTGACCGGCCTGACGAGCAAGGCCGGTGCGCTGCTCGCGGTCGCGCTGGTGGCCGCGCCCGCGCTGTCCGGGCGGCTGGCGCCGAGCGGGAGCTACACCGACCTGCCGGACCAGTGGCGGCAGGCGGCGGCTTGGCTGGACGCGAACGCCACCGGCCGCGCGCTGTTGGCGCCGGGGTCGCGGTTCGGCACCTACGTGTGGGGGACCACGCACGACGAACCGGTGCAGCCGCTCACCAAGGCGGCGTGGGAGGTGCGCAACGCCGTACCCCTGGTGCAGCCCGGCCACATCCGGTTCCTGGACACCCTCGAGCAGCGGTTCGCGTCCGGGCGCGGGTCGACCGGACTGGCGAGCTACCTGCGCCGTGGCGGGATCGAGTTCGTGCTCGTGCGCAACGACCTGGACTACGCCGCCGGGCGGGCCTCCCGGCCCGCCCTGGTCCGGGCGGTGCTGGAGGGGTCGCCGGGCCTGCGGCGCGTCGCGGCGTTCGGCACGGTCACGCCGCGGCAGCCGAACCCCGGCACCGTGGTCGACGCCCGGCTGCAGGGCGTGACGGCCGCGGTCGAGATCTGGCGGGTGACCGGGCCGAAGCCGGCACCGGTGACACTGACCCCGCTGGACCAGGTGTCGCGGATCAGCGGCGGCCCCGAGTCGCTGCTCGACCTGGCCGACGACAACCTGCTCCCCGTTCGCCCGTCGATCCTGGCCGGCAGTGACGGGTCCGACCTCGCCCAGGGACCGGTGATCGTGACCGACGGGATGCGCCGTCGCGAGGTCGACTTCGGCGCCAGCCTGGCGAACCGGTCCGCGACCCTCACCCCGGCCGACCCGCTGCGGCTCGACCGCACCCAGGCGGACTACCTGCCCTTCACCGGGCTCGACCACCTGACTGTCGGGGTCTGGCACGGCGCCGCCGACGTGCAGGTGTCCTCGTCGCGCTCGGACGCCGGCGTGCTCGGTGGTTCCGACCCGGCACGGCAGCCCGCCGCCGCGTTCGACGGCGACCTGCGTACGGCGTGGGAGGCGGCGCCGGCCGACTCGGTCGCGCCGTGGGTCCAGGTACGGATGGCTCAGCCGAAGCAGACCGGCGACCTGACCGTCGACCTGCTGCCGGAGTCGGCCGAGGCCGTGCAGGCGGTGGTCGCCGACGTGGACGGCATCACCACCACCATCCAGGTCACCGGGCCACGGGTCCGGGTCCCGCTGCCGGACGTGGAGTGGAGCACGCTGCGCCTGGAGCTGCGCGTGCGGCCGCTGGCGGCGCAACCGATCGGGATCGCGGAGGTCGGCGGCCTCGGCATCCGGTACGGCTTGCGGGTGCCGACCGACCCTCCGGCCGACCGGGCGGTCGACGTGTTCTCGTTCGCCGCCGCCGACGGGCACTCCGACGGCTGCGTCACGACGGACGCGGCCGTCACCTGCGTGCCGGAGCTGGTGCGCGCCGGCGAGGACGACGAGCGCATCGACCGGTCGTTCATGACCACCCGCAGCGGGGAGTTCGACCTGGGCATCCGTGCCGCGCCCCGGGCCGGTCCGGACCTCGACCGGCTGATCGCCGTCGCGGCACGGCGGCCGGTGACCGCGACGGCGTCCTCGGTCGCGGTCGACACGCCGATGTCGTCCGCGGCCGCCGCGGTCGACGGCCGCGACGGCACCGGCTGGACCGCCGACCCCGATGACGACACTCCCAGCCTGACACTGCGGCTGCGGCACCCGGTCCGGCTGGACCGGATCCGGCTGATCACCGGACCCGGCCTGCCGGCCGCGCGGCCGAACAGCGTCGAGGTCACCGCCGGTGGACGGGCGGTGCGCGCGGATCTGGCCGAGGACGGCATGGTCCGGTTCCCGGCGCGGACCACCGACCGGATCGTGGTGACCGTCCCGCAGCAGGACCGGATGGCGTCGTACGACCCGACCACCGGGCGGACCCGCTGGCTGCCCTGGGGCTTCAGCGAAGTGCAGATCCCGGCCCTCGGCACGCTCGCGTCCGCCGGGAACGTCCGGGTGACGCTGCCGTGCGGACAGGGGCCGACCGCGAACGTCGACGGCACGCTCTACCCGACCCGGGTGGCGATGACGGTGCGGCAGCTGGAGTCGCTGCACGAGGTCACGGTCACGCCGTGCGGGAAGGGCGGCTCGCTGGTCGAGCTGGACCGTGGCTCGCACCGGCTGGTGATCCCGGCGACCAAGACCTGGCGGCCCGTCGGCGCCGGCCTGCGCGCGGACACCGCGGTGGACTACGGCAGCGACGTGCTCGCCGAGCCGCGGGTGCTGCGCTGGGGCCGGGCGCTGCGCACGGTCGAGGTCGGCGAGCGCCCGCTCGGCGCGTTGCTGGTCATCGACGAGAACGCGAACCCCGGCTGGCGGGCGACGCTGAACGGACACCGGCTGCGCCCGCTGCAGGTGGACGGCTGGCAGCAGGCCTTCGCCGTGCCCGCCGGGGCGGGCGGGATCGTCCGGCTGGAGTACACGCCGTCGGTGCCCTACCGGATGGCGCTGTGGATCGGCGGCGTCGCGCTGCTGGGGCTGATCCTGCTCGCGTACGTCCTCGTGATCGACGGCGAGTCCTCGCCGCTGCGCCCTGCCCGGCCGCGGGCGCCGGTCAAGCTCGCCGTCGTCACCGTGGCGCTCGGGCTGCTCGCGGGCGTGGCCGGCGTCCTGGTGGCGCTCGCGGTCGCGGCGGCGCGGACCGCGCTGACGAAGCCGCCGGCTCGGTACGAGCTGGACGTGCCGTGGGCGGGCGCCAGCGGCCTGGCGATCACCTTGGCCGGCTGCATGCTGGCGCTGCGGCCGTGGGGCTCGGCGCACGGCTACGCCGCCGGGACACTCCTGGTCCAGCTGCTGTCGTTGGTCACGATCGCGCTGGTCGCGGTTCCGACCGTGGGGCGCCCACGAGCCCGCGCAGCCGTCGTACAGGCTTCTCCACGGCCCGGAACAGCAGCCACGCCGCCGGGACGCTCAGACCCGTCGTGAGCGCGAACGCCTTCAGCACGCTGCCGGTGAAAACCGGGTAGTCCATCAGCCGCATCACGCCCTCGAGCACGACCACGTGCACGAGGAAGACCTCGTACGAGATCGAGCCGAGCCACAGCATCGCAGGCCCGGCGATCCATCGGGTGCCCGGCGTCAGGTCGGTGCGCAGCACGCACGGTGCCACGAACAGCACCGCGGCCACCAGGTAGAGCAGGTTCTTGACCAGCGCCTCACTGAGCGGCAGCGGCACCAGCGTGGCCGCGCCCGCGACCGGCGTCGACGCCACCACGAAGAGGCACACCCCGAGCACCCAGCAGCTGCCGGGGCCGGCCGCCACCGTGCGCACGAGCGGGCCGGGAGCCCGGTCCGGGTCGGTCTCCCACCAGACCACGAGCACCGACAGCGCCATCCCGGCCGCGAACCAGTCCAGGTATCCGGGAAGCCAGAAGATCGACGAGATCTGCAACGTCAGCACCGTCCGGGTGACGACGTACCAGCCGATCGTGACCGCGCCGATCGCCGCGCACGCCGCGAGCATCCGCAGCGGCCGCCACCGGCCGCCGGCCGCGACCGTCACCACGAACCACGCCAGCAGCGGCAGCAGCAGGTAGAAGCCGACCTCGCTCGCCAGGCTCCACATCTGCGTCAGGCCGGAGTGCTGCCACCCGTCGCGGTAGATCTGCGTCAGCGTCAGCGACCGCAACAGCCCGCCCGCGCCCCGGCCGTGCTCCGACGGCACGGTCGCGAACGCGACCAGTACGACGACCCAGTACGCCGGCAGGATGCGCAGCGCCCGGTGCCACAGGTAGCGCCGCACGGACGGCGGGCGGGTGCTGTCGTACCGCGCGGCGAGCAGCCAGGGCCGGAACAGCAGGAAGCCGGACAGCACGAAGAACAGGGCGACGCCGAAGTCCAGCCGGGCCAGCAGCAGCCCGGGGGTGTCGCCGCGGTAGTTGCCGGTCCAGTACGCCGCGTGGGTGCCGATCACGCCGATCGCCGCGACGGCCCGGACGCCGTCCAGTGCCGGGTAGCGCAGCACCGCCGCCGGCGGCGGGCTCACCACGGCCGCATCACCAGGCCGCCGGCTGGGGGAGACCCACGACCACGCTCTTGACGCACACGTCCCGGCCGCCCGCCGGCCGCCTCACCGCGACCGAGCCGACCTCGCCGGTCACACCGACGTACAGCCGCCGCTGTCCGGCCGTGAGCGGAACCTCGGTGCGGGTCCGGCCCGCGCTGACGGTGACGGTGGTGTCCTCGGGGACGACGAGGTCGAACTGCGCGACCCAGTCCCAGAAGAAGAGCTTCGACTCCAGTGGGATCGTCGTCGTACCGGCCGTGATCCGCCAGCCGCACTCGAAGGACGCCCCGGGGCGCGAGTACGGTCCGCTGACCTGGGCGTCCTGCAGGTTGCCCTGCTGGCTGAACTCCAGCAGCCGGCGGGTCGCCACGCCCTCGGTCAGCGGCTTGGCGTCCAGCCCCACCGGTCCGAGCAGCTTCGACGGCAGGTTCGCCGGCCACAGCAGCCGCCACACCACCTCCGACGGCACCGGCCCGTCGTAGACGACCGTGCCCGGACCGGTCTTCGCGATCGCGTTCCGGGCGTTCGCGATGTAGGGCCGCGCCTTGTTGTCGGTCCACCGCTCGCCGAAGGTGTACGCCGAGTACGCCGCCGACGAGGCGAGCAGGCCGACCACCAGGACGGCGATCACCGGCGCCTGGACCGTCCCGGTCAGCGGGGAGTCGGTGAGCCGCCGGATCCGCCCGAGCACCGGATCGCCGTTGCCCCCGGCAACGACCGAGCGCTGGGTACGCAGCATGGCGAAGCCCGCCGCGAGCGCCGCGACGAGCGCGAAGTCGGTGTAGTACCGGTACTCCGCGCCGACCGCCGCGACACCGGTCACCTGCACCCGGGTGATCAGCAGTACGACGAACTCCAGCGCCAGGTAGGCGCCCGCCAGCAGCCAGGCCCGGTACGCGTTCACCCGGCGCTTCGCGGTCGCGACCACGAACGTGCCGACCACGGCCGCCGCGGCGATCTGCAGCGCCACCGGCGGGTTCGCCAGCGAGTCGACCCAGCCGATCGGCTCCCAGGTCCACGGACC
>DASXRB010000997.1:0-4048 GCA_036506875.1 Kribbellaceae bacterium
TGTCGCAGCTCGGCTCCGGCGGCATGGGCATCGTGTACCGCGGAGAGCAGCCCGAGATCGGCAAGCAGGTCGCGATCAAGGTGCTGCGCCCGGAGCTCGCCTCCGACCCGCGCCAGGTGCAGCGGCTGCGCGACGAGGCGCGCGCGGTGAACGCGGTGAACCACCCCGGCCTCATCAACATCTTCTCCTTCGGCGAGACGCCCGACGGCGCGAAGTACTTCGTGATGGACCTGCTCGAGGGGCAGTCGCTCGAAGAGCTGCTGCACGCACGCGGGCGCATCAAGGCGTGGGAGGCGGTGCCGATCTTAGAGGGCGCGCTCTCGGCGCTCGACGCGGCGCACGGCGCCGGCGTCATCCACCGCGACCTCAAGCCCGGCAACGTGCTGATGCACGAGGGCCGCCCGGTGATCATCGACTTCGGCATCGCGCAGGCCGCCGACGACCTGCGACTGACCGCGACCGGGCTGGTGATCGGCACCCCCGGCTACGTCTCGCCGGAGCTGATCGAGGGCGCCGCGGTGACCGAGGCGGCCGACTGGTGGGGCTGGGCCGCGACCGTGACGTTCGCCGCGACCGGCCGCCGGCCGTTCGGGCGGGGCCCGTTCGAGGCGGTGCTGCACCGGGTGCAGACCGGGAAGTCGGACCTCGAGGGGATCGACCCACGGCTCGCGCCGCTGCTCGCCGCCGCGCTGTCCCCCGATGTCGGCGACCGGCCGACCGCCGACGAGATCCTCACCGGACTGCGGCGGTACGCCGAGGGCCGGGACGCGTTCGTCCGGCCGGAGCGGGCCGCTGTGCCCGCGGACGGGACCCGGGTGATGCCCGCGGTGGACGGCACCGCGCTGCTGCCGGACTCCGTCCAGGGCGTACCGCCCGGTGCGCCCGCGGACCCGACGCCGGAGCAGGTGGCGGCGCTGATACCGCCGCTGATCCCGAAGCTGTCAGCGCGGACCGGGCGCGGGCAGGACGTCGTACTCGCTCAGCCGGCCGGGCCTCAGCCCGCGGCGCTGCCGGTGCCGCGCCAGCAGGGCCCGCAGCACCCGCAACGGCCGCGGTCGGTCGCGGGCAGCGGGACCATCGCCGCGCTGCTGCTGCTCACGGTCATGCTGGCCGCGCTGTACCCGGTGCTGACCGCGGTCGCCGCGATCTGCGGGATCGTGGTCGCGCGGGTCGTCGACCGCAGCGGTACCGCGATGATGCGGCGCCGGCAGGTGCGCGGCGGCCGGGGCCGCTCGGACGGCTGGGTCACCGTTCTGACCAGCCCGGTCCAGCTCGCCGTCGCGGTGCTCATCACGCTGCCCTGCCTGATCCTGCCGTTGCTGATGGCGATGATCTGCGGGGCGATCGTCGCGGTCGGGCTGGCCGCGTGGCAGGGATTGCACTGGGGGCCGCTGCTCGCCGGCGCCACGTCGGCCGGCGTGCTGATGGGACTGCTCACCGCCTGGTGGGGACCCGGCGGCACGTCACTGCGCCGGGGCGCGCACACCGCCGCCCGCGCCGTGCTGCGGCCGACCTGGTTCCGGATGGTGGTGGTGGCCGCGATGATCGCCGTCGCGGTGCTCTGCGCGACGGCCGTGCTGTCCGGTACCGACACCATCTGGGCGCCGTTCGGTGACCCGTTCGACCGCTCGAACCTGCCGGACCGGCCGCGGCTGCCGGACTTCCCCTCGATCGACCTGCCGTTCCTCGGGCATCTCGTCACCCGTGCCGCGCGGCTCCTGCACCGCCTCCGGCACATCGCCGGCAGCTGACCGCCATAACTCGGGACCTACCGTCACTCTATGTCACGATCGCGTGACGATGCCTGACGCTGGGTGACAGCCGGTCGCATCCCGGGCATGCGTATGAACAAGCCGATCGACCGGGGGCGGTTCGCCGGTCGGCATGTTCATCATCTCGGGGGAGATCCATGTCGAGCTTCGACGACACCTTTCTCGCGCTGCGCCCACGTCTCGTGAGCCGCGCCCGCACCCTCACCGGCAACCCGTACGACGCCGACGACGCGGTGCAGGACGTCTACCACCGCCTCGCGCGGGGGTACCGCGACCGGTTCACCCGGCATCCCGCGCCGTACGCCTACGCCTTCCACGCGCTCCGCACGCTGATCCACGACAACCGGCGGCGCCGGGCCCGCGACATCCCGGTCGGCGCCGCCGGTGACGTCGACCTGCTCACCGGCCGTCGTACCGAGTTCGCCGCCGGCGTCGTGGTCCGCGACCTGATGACGGTGCTGACGCCGACCCAGCGGCGGGCGGTGTTCCTCGTCGACGTCCAGGGCCACACGCTCGAGGAGGCCGCCGCCGTGCTGGACGTGGACCGCAGCGCCGTCCACCGGACCCGGGCCCGCGCGCTGCGACGGCTCCGCAAGCACCTCGGGGTCGGCGAGGGGTGAATGTACCGCCGGGGGTCGACAAACGCGGCCTCCCAGCCGTGTAGCCGGCGGACAGGCCCACTCGGGGGCGCTTTCTACACGAGGGAGGAAGGGGCATGGCTGACTGGCGACTCGCCAAGTCACTCGAGGTGCTCATCGCTGAGTTCGACCGGCTGGCACCGAACCGGAACAAGGCGTCGGACGGCACCATCGGCGACACCGCGCACCAGCAGCGGCCGTCGGACCACAACCCGAACGCGCTGGGCGTGGTGTGCGCGGCCGACATCACGCACGACCCGGCGAACGGGGTGGACATGGACAAGATGTCCGACCTGCTCGTCGAGCGGAAGCACCCGGCGCTCAAGTACGTCATCTTCAACGCGCTGATCGCCGGCACGCACACCAACTGGCAGTGGCAGCCGAACTCCGGCCACGAGCACCACATGCACGTCTCGGTCGGCGTCGGTGAGGACGGTCAGTCGACCGGGCCGTACGACGACACCACGCCGTGGGGTGTCGCGGACGGCGCGACACCTCCGCCGTCCGGCGGCGGGCACCGGTTCAGGACCTGGGGCAGCGGGATCAACGTGCGGGCGCAGGCGAACACCTCGTCCGCGGTCGTGAACACCCTCGGCGGGCCGACCGACATCGAGGTCGACTTCCAGGTGCACGGCGAGTCCGTCACCGCCGAGGGCCACACCAACGACGCCTGGGCACACGTCCCGGCGCTCGGCGGGTTCATCTCCAACATCTACGTCGACGTGCCGGAGGCCTGGCTGCCGGGCGTTCCGGAGGGTGGCGGCACCCCGCCTGGCGGTGGCGTCGGCGGGCTCGACGGCGAGCAGACGAACAACGCGAAGATCATCATCGACACCGGGCGCCGCCACAACATCCCGGAGCAGGGACTGGTGGTCGCCATCGCGACCGCGATGCAGGAGTCCTCGCTGCGCAACCTCGACCACGGCGACCGGGACTCGCTGGGCCTGTTCCAGCAGCGTCCGTCCGCGGGCTGGGGTACGCCCGCGGAGATCATGGACCCGGTGAAGTCCGCCGAGGCCTTCTACGGCGTCGCGCCGGACGCGCAGACCCGCAACCGCGGCCTGCTGCAGATCCCGGGCTGGGAGAGCATGTCCGTCGCCGAGGCGGCCCAGGCCGTCCAGGTGTCGGCCTTCCCGGACGCCTACGCGCAGTGGGAGGGCCTCGCCCGCGAGGCCGTCTCCAAGCTCTGAGTACGACGTCCGCGCAGCGCGCCGTCCGCGCCGGGTGCACCCGTCTACCCGGCGCGGGCGGCGCCCCCTCTCACTCCTTCATCGCCATGGCATCGAGTGATCGCGCTCGGCCGCGCTGCGCGGCCCGATGATGCGACGGTCCCCCCGCGTCGAGCGTGCTATGCGCCCGGCCGCGTGCTCTACTTCGTCACGGGCCATCCGCGGCGGGAGTGGTGCTCGACCGCCTGCGGCAACCGCGCGCGGGCCGCCCGGCACTACGCCAGGCACCCTCGCCGGTCCAACGCCGCCGAAAATTGATTGCCGAGCGCAACGACACGTCCGGCGGGGTGCTGGATAGGGTGCTGGTCATGGGGTGGACATCATGAGAGTGCTCGTCGCCGGCGCCGCGGGCAGCATCGGTTCGGTCGTCACCACCGGCCTCCGGGAGTTCGGCCACGACGTCGCCGGG
>DASXRB010000998.1:0-2820 GCA_036506875.1 Kribbellaceae bacterium
GGAAGTCCAGCGGAGCGGCGAGCTCGTCGCCGCCAGTGCCGCGTGCCGCCTGGGCCTGGGTGGTCACGACTCCAGTCCTTCCGGAGCCTCGACCTCGCGTCGCAGGATCTTGCCGGTCGGGCCCTTCGGCAGCGTGTCCACGAGCCAGACGTGCCGCGGGTACTTGTACGCCGCGATCCGCTCCTTGACGAAGTCCCGGATCTCCTCCGGCGTCGCGGTGGCACCGGCCTTGAGCGCGACGGCCGCGCCGATCTCGTCGCCGAGCGACGGGTGCGGGATGCCGACGACGGCGGCCTCGGCGACCGCCGGGTGCTCGTACAGCACCTCCTCGACCTCGCGCGGGTAGACGTTGTAGCCGCCGCGGATCAGCAGCTCCTTCTTCCGGTCGACGATGTAGAAGTAGCCGTCCTCGTCGGTCTTCGCCATGTCGCCGGTGCTGAACCAGCCGTCGACGGAGATGGAGGCCGCGGTCGCCTCGAGGTTGTTCCAGTAGCCCTTCATGAGGTTGTGGCCGCGGATCTGGATCTCGCCGATCTCGCCCTGCGCGGCCTCGTTGCCCTGGTCGTCGACCACGCGCATCTCGACACCTTCGATCGCGGTGCCGATGGACCCCGGCTTGCGCTCCCGGTCCGGATGGTTGAACGAGGCAACGGGTGAGGTCTCGGACAGCCCGTAACCCTCGAGGATGATGCAGCCGAACTCCTTCTCGAAGCCGCGCAGCACCTCCAGCGGGAGTGCCGCGCCGCCGGACACGCAGGTGCGCAGCGTCGACACGTCGTACGACGAATGGTCGGGGACGCCCAGCATCGCGGCGTACAT
Source organism: Kribbellaceae bacterium (assembly GCA_036506875.1). Lineage (GTDB taxonomy): Bacteria > Actinomycetota > Actinomycetes > Propionibacteriales > Kribbellaceae > DASRHY01. The sequence goes on from DASXRB010000998.1 coordinate 820, forward strand.
GGTGGGCACGCCCTCGAAGACGGTGACCTTGTCGCGCTGGATGACCTCGAGCGCCTTCACCGGGTCGAACCGCGGGATCAGCGTCAGCAGCGCGCCCTTGGCGGCGGCGACGTTGAGCCCACAGGTCATGCCGAACACGTGGAACAGCGGCAGGCAGCCCATGATCACGTCCTCGTGCGAGACCTTGATCAGCGTGCGCGCGGTCACCTCCTGGTTGCGGTTCAGGCTGCCGTGGGTGAGCTCGGCGCCCTTCGGTTTGCCGGTGGTGCCGGACGTGTAGAGGATCACCGCGGTGTCGTCGTCGGTGCGCGCGACCGGCTCGGCCATCGGCTCGTTCTCGGCCATCAGCCGGTCGAAGTCCTCCGGCGCGATCGCCTGGAACGCCACGCCGGCGGCCTTCGCGCCGAGCTCGGCCTCCTCGGCCAGCTCGTGCCAGCTGAACAGCTGCTTCGCGCCGGAGTCGTTCAGGTAGTACTCGACCTCGCGCTGCTTCAGCAGCGGGTTCATCGGCACGACCACGCCGCCGGCCTTCAGCACGCCGTAGTAGATGAGGCCGAACACGGGCCGGTTCGGCAGCTGCAGGCCGACGCGGTCACCGGGCTCGATGCCGCGGTCGCGGACCATCGTCGCGACCCGGGACGTCGCGTCGTCGTACTCGCGGTAGCTGAGCACGAAGTCGTCGAACTTGATCGCCGGCCGGTCGGGGTGCGTGCGCGCGGACTCGGACAGGTTCAGGCTGAGATTCGTCATGACACGCCTCCTCGGTGTGCTACAGCCCACTGTTGTCCTCGTGGCAGCGGGTGTCGATAGCGCCGGGAACCAGGCCGGCTGTGCGCGCGGACAACGGACCCGCGGCGTCCGGCGGCGTTATGCTCCGGCCGTGGGCGACCAGGCGGAGCGGCGCGACCCGGAGATCGCCGCGCTCGCCGCGTCCCTGTCCGAGCGTTCCGGCGAGCTGGCCGACGAGATGGTGGCGCGGATCCGCGAGCGGATCGACTTCTACCGCACCGGGTCGCTGGTCAGCCCTGAAGAGCTGCGGGCGTCCTGCGCCGCGAACATCGAGTTCATGCTGCGGACGATCGCCGGTGACGAGGATGACCCGGTGGCGGCGCGGGCGACCGGGCGGCTGCGCGCCGAGCAGGGTGCGCCGCTGCCGGAAGTGATGGCGGCCTACCGGGTCGGAACGCACTATCTGTGGGACGCGGTCGTCGCCGAGGCGGCCGCGACGTCGGCGGTGACCAGCGAGGGGCTCGTCCGGGCCTCATCGCGGCTGTGGGAGATCCAGGCCGTCTACACCGACGCGATGACGTCGTCGTACCGCGACGTGCTGGCGCAGCGGATGCTGGCCCAGGAGGAGGAGCGCTCGGCCCTCGTCGAGGCGCTGCTGGAGGGCCGGGTCCGGGACGGGAGCACGGTGTGGGAGCTGGCCGACCTGCTGCGGCTGCCGCACCAGGGGCCGTACGTCGTGGTGGCCGCGGAGGTGCCCGAGCTGGGCCGGCAGGCGCTGCCGCAGGTCTCCGCGCGGCTGGGTGCGCTCGGTCTGGCGTCCGCCTGGCGGCTGCTGCCGGACCTGCAGGTCGGCGTGGTCAGCGTCCCGCGCGCCGGGCGGCTGGACGAGCTGGCGTCGTGGCTGCGGGAGGTCGCGGTGCAGCGGGTCGGGGTCAGCCCGCCGTTCCAGGAGCTGGGCCAGACCGGGCAGGCGCTGCGGCTGGCCCGGATCGCCTTGAGCGGCTCGGTGCCCGGCGCGCTGGTGACCGTGTTCGACCAGGCGCCGCTGGCCGTCGCGGCCGTCGGGTCGCCGGATGTGATGGCCCGGTTCGCGCACAACGTGCTGGGCGGTCTGGACGACGTGCCGCGCGACGACCGCGCGCTGCTGCTCGACACCTTCGAGGTGTGGCTGGACAGCGGCGGCTCGGCCGTCGACGCGGGCGCGAAGATGTACGTGCACCCGAACACGGTCCGGTACCGGCTGCGCCGGATCGAGGAGCGCACCGGCCGGTC
>DASXRB010000999.1:0-3932 GCA_036506875.1 Kribbellaceae bacterium
CAACCCGGCGAATCGCCGGCGACGGCAGTGGCATGGGGAGGTGGTCGGGTGCGCGCGTGGGTCGGGCGGGTGGTCGGAAGGGACCGGCGATGGGCGACACGCCGGGTCACAAGGGCCCGATGATGGGTGGTTCAGGCGGGGGTTGAGGTGCTGGCGTGGGTGAGGGCTTCCTGGGCGGCTGGGAGGGCTCGGATGCGCTGGGCGGGAGCCAGGCCGATGCGGGTGCGGCGGTCCAGGAGGTCGTCGACGGTCAGGGCGCCTTCGTGGCGTACGCCGAAGAGCAGCTCGGCGCGGGTGGTCGGGATGCCGTCGGCGATCGGGACCAGGAGTGCGGGGTCGCCCTCGGCCACGGCGATGACGCGGGGTGCCTCCACGCCGTACCGCTGCACGAGGCGGCGCGGGGCGGGTACCGCGGCGAGCGTCTCGGGTGTCGCGGCGCCGACCAGCGGGAGCCGGCGAGTCACGCACGCACCGGCCTCCAGACCAGTCGCGCGGAGGGCGGTGTCGACGGCGTCCTCGGCCATCTTGCGATACGTCGTGAGCTTGCCGCCGACGACCGTGATCAGGCCCCCGGGGGTGGTCAGGACGGCGTGCTTGCGGGACAGGTCGGCCGTCGAGCCCTCGCCGGTGTCGAGCAGCGGCCGCAACCCCGCGAACGTGCCGAGCAGGTCGGCCCGGGTGACCGGCACCTCCAGCGCGGCGCTGATCGTGCGCAGCAGGAAGTCCACCTCCGCGTCCGACGCCGTGGGCACGTCCGGGACCGGCCCGGGCGCGTCCACGTCGGTCAGCCCGACATGGACCCGGTCGTCGGGTGCCGGGATCGCCATGACCACCCGCCTCAGCTCACCCGGTACCGGCACGGTGAGGATCGCGGACAGCCCGCCGAACGCGGACTGCGGCAGCACCAGGTGCGTGCCGCGCGACGGTCGCAGCGTGATCCCGGGCGCGACGGTGCCGGCCCAGACGCCGGTCGCGTTGATCACCACCCGGGCATCGACGTCGACCGACCGGCCGCTCAGCGAGTCGGTCAGCACGGCCCCGCGCCCGGTCACCTCCGACGCCGCGCAGTGCGTGATGATGCGCGCGCCGTGCAAGGCAGCGGTGCGCGCGATCGCGACCACCAGCCGCGCGTCGTCGTACAGCTGCCCGTCCCAGTCGATGAACCCGCCGCGCAGCCCGTCCGGGCGCAGGCCAGGCGCATACCGGAGCACCTCGGCGTTGCTGATCCGCCGCGACCGCGGCAGCAGCTGTCCGCTGGTCCCGGCCGACATCCGCAGCAGGTCGCCACCGGCGTACGCGAGCCGCAGCATCGCCGCCTGCGCGATCGTTGCGTGCGGCAACCAGGGTGCGACGGCCGGCACCGGGTGCACGAGGTGCGGCGCGGTGTACCGCATCAGGATGTTGCGCTCGACCGCACTCTCGTGCGCGATCCCGACCTTGCCGGACACCAGGTACCGCAGCCCGCCGTGCACCAGCTTCGAGCTCCACCGGCTGGTCCCGAACGCCAGGTCGTGCTTCTCCGCGAGCACCACCGACAGCCCGCGTGCGGCCGCGTCCAGCGCGACGCCCGCGCCGGTGACCCCGCCGCCGATCACGAGTACGTCGACCTGCCGGCCGGCGTCGAGCCAGTCCAGGTCCTGCCCGCGTCGTACCGCGTTGAGCGACACACTCATGGCCGCAGGTACCCCTCGAGCATTGCGCGCAGCTCCTCGTCCAGCCGCCCGTACTGCTTCTTCTTCGCCAGCACCGGCCCGGTCACCGCGGACGCGATCGCGGCGAGGATGACCTGGCGCGCCTGCCAGACCGGGTCGCCGCGACGGATCGAGCCGTCGTCGTACCCGTCCTCGAGCAGGCCCTCGACGTAGGTCAGCTGGGCGCTGGTGCTGCTGCCGCGGCGCTCCATGATGTACGGCGTGAGGAACTCGGGGTCGAGCTCGATGATCTTGCGCATCATCGGGTGCGTACGCGTCTGGGCGACGACGCTGACCACGCCCTCGATCAGGCGGGTGCGCGCGTCCGGGTGGTCGCCCTGGAAGGCGATCATCATCGTCGTGGTCCACTCGCGGGTCATCAGCGCGGCCACCACGGTCTGCACGTTCGGCCAGCGCCGGTACAGCGTGGCGCGGGAGACCTCGGCGTGCCGGGCGATGTCGGCCATCGTCATCCGGCGCATGCCGACCGCGAGCAGCAACTCGTACGCCGCGTCCAGGATGCGCTGCTCCGGGATCGCGTTCGCCGCAGGCTTGCCCTGAGCGGCGTCCGCGCTGGTGTTACGCTGAGACATCACGCGTTGAAGTGTATCAGCACCTCGCGCCGAGCACAGCCGCTCAGCTGACACCTGGCGGCACCCGAGGATACGGAGGCCCGCGATGGGCGACGAGCGGACGGAGTCGGACCTGCGGGTCGTCGAGATGGCGCCGTACCGGTGGGGCGACCCGGCGCACCCGGTCGCGCTCCCGGAGGCGGCCGCGGCTGCGCTGGTGCACCTCGGCGTGAAGCCGCCCGAGCACGAGCCGGTCGCCCCGGAGCGGATCGCGCTCACGCCCCCCGCGCTGCCGGCCGCCGCCCGCGCCGCGCTCGAGGCGGTCGTCGGCGCCGGGCACGTGGACGACAGCGACGCGGCTCGGATCGGACACACCCGCGGCTGGTCGACACCGGACCTGCTGCGGCTGCGCGCGGGTGAGGCGGCCGACGCGCCCGACGCGGTCGTGCTGCCGGGAAGCCACGACGAGGTGGTCGCGGTGCTGAAGGCCTGCGCCGAGCACCGGGTCGCGGTCGTGCCGTACGCCGGGGGAACCTCCGTGGTCGGTGGGCTGGCGCCGGTCCGGGAGGGCTTCGCCGGCGTGGTGACGCTCGACGTACGCCGGCTTGACCGGCTGGCCGCGCTCGACGAGGTGTCCCGGACCGCGACACTCGGGGCCGGACTGCGCGGGCCGGCGGCGGAGGCGCTGCTGGCCGCGCGCGGATACACACTCGGGCACTTCCCGCAGTCGTACGAGGGCGCGAGCATCGGCGGCTACGCCGCGACCCGGTCCAGCGGTCAGTCGTCGGCCGGGTACGGGCGGTTCGACGAGCTGGTCGTCGGCCTGGTCCTCGCGACGTCGCGCGGCACCGTCGAGCTCGGCCGGGCGCCGCGGTCCGCGGCCGGGCCGGACCTGCGCCAGCTCGTGCTCGGGTCGGAGGGCGCGTTCGGGGTGATCACCCGCGTGGTGGTGCGGATCCGGCCGCGTCCGGCGGTGCGGGTGTTCGAGGGATGGCGGTTCGCGTCGTTCGACGCCGGGCTGGCGGCCGTCCGGCGGCTCGCGCAGGACGGGCCGCTGCCGACCGTGCTGCGGCTGTCCGACGAGGCCGAGACCGCGGTCAACCTGGCCGACCCGGACGTGCTGTCGGGTGGCCCGGGCGGGTGCCTGGCGATCTGCGGCTTCGAGGGGACCGGGGCGGAGGTTCCGGTACGACGTTCCGCCGTGGCGGAGGTGCTCCGTGCGGCCGGCGGTGAGGCGTTGGGCGAGGGGCCGGGTGAGGTGTGGCGGCAGGGGCGGTACCGGGCTCCCTATGTGCGCGACCCGCTGCTCGACGCGGGAGCGTTGGTGGAGACCCTGGAGACGGCCGCGTTCTGGTCCGTCGTACCCACCGTGAAGGCGGCGGTCACGGAGGCCTTGACGACGTCGCTCGCGGGTCAGGGGACGCCGCCGCTGGTGCTGTGCCACGTGTCGCACGTGTACGAGACGGGCGCGTCGCTGTACTTCACCGTCGTGTGTGCGCAGAGCGCCGACCCGGTCGCGCAGTGGCGCACAGCCAAGGCTGCCGCCAACGCGGCGATCGGTGCCGCCGGCGGCACGATCACCCACCACCACGCCGTCGGCACCGACCACCGCGACGCCTACGTCACCGAGGTCGGCTCGCTCGCGATCGAGGCCCTGCAGGCGGTCAAG
>DASXRB010001000.1:0-3136 GCA_036506875.1 Kribbellaceae bacterium
GAACTACCGCGTCCCGATCGGCGGCGACTACAAGGGCCCGGGGTCGGCGGACGACATCCTGCCGCACGACTACATCGAGCCCGGCCCGAACCAGAAGATGATGGGCGCCCGGGCGCTGTGGTTCGCGCGCGGCCGGTACGGCCTCAGTGACCCGTCCCGCCAGGAGCGGCAGCGCTGCACGATCCAGGGCATCGTGGACGCCGCCGACCCGGCCACCGTGGTGACGAAGTACCAGGCGATCGCATCGGCCGGCAAGAAGCTGCTCCGCACCGACATCCCGCAGGAGCTGCTGCCGGCGTTCATCCAGCTCGGGCTCAAGGTGAAGCACGCCAAGGTCGCCAACATCGACCTGGACAAGAAGAAGAACTTCCCGAACGGCCGCAACCCGAACTACGAGGGCATCCGCGAGATCGTCGCCAAGGTCACCCAGCCGAAGACGTCCACGACCCCGGCGTCCCCGAAGCCGACCACCTCCACCTCGACCAAGCGGCCGTCGACGACACCGACGCCCGGCGAGGCCCAGGACCTGAAGGACGCCTGCGCCTACCACCCGGACCAGAAGTAGCCGCCCGCGGCGCTTCTGGAATGCTGTGCGGATGGGTTCGTCGACGTACCGGATGCGGCCGGACCGGTTCCTCGGGGTGTTCGCGCTCGGCCTGATCATTTTCGGCGTGGCCGCCGTGCTGTGGGGCCTCGGCGCGCCGTCCGCCGCGATCGCCGTGGTGCTCGTGCTGGGCGGGCTGGCCACGCTGACCGGGCTGTGGATCGTGGCCCGGCCGCCACTGCTGGCCAGGCTGGACGACAAGGGCGTCGCGGTGCGCGGGGTGCGCCTGGAGTGGAACGACGTCCAGGACGTCGGCCGGGTCGAGACCACCCAGGGCCCCGCGCTGGCGATCCGCACCGCGCGCAAGGAGGACACGCTGCTGGTCCCGCTGCGCTGGCTGCCGCAGACCCGCGGCGGCGCGCTGGAGAAGGAGCTCGGCGAGCGGCTCAACACCGCGCACGGCTACACGGAGTGGGACGGCACCGCCGGCGACTCGCCCTCCCGGGGAGAATGACGGCGACCGCCGACCTCTGACCGGGAGCTGAGCCGATGCCGTTGCAGTTCGACCTCTCGTACGACGACCTGCTCACGTACCGCGGCACCAACCCGCGCCCGGACGACTTCGACGTGTTCTGGGACAAGGGCCTGGCCGAGCTGGCGACGGTCGACCCGCAGGTCGTCCTGGAGCCGAGCGCCTTCGAGGCGCCGTTCGCCCGGTGCGAGGACCTGTACTTCACCGGCACCGGCGAGACCCGCGTGCACGCCCGGCTGGTCCGGCCGCGCGAGGCAGCCGGCCCGGGCCCGGCCGTGCTGATGTTCCACGGGTACGGCGGCACACCGCCGTCCTGGGTGGACCTGCTGCCGTACGCGGCCCGCGGCTACACCGTCGCCGCGCTCGACGTCCGCGGCCAGGTGGGCCTGAACGAACTCGGCGGCTTCACCCTGCGGCATCACGTCGTCGACGGCCTCGACGAGGCCCGGAGCACCTCGTCTACCGGCACGTCTTCCTGGACACGAAACGGCTGGCCGACGTCGTACTCGGTCTGGACGAGGTCGACCCCGACCGCGTCGCGACCACCGGCCACAGCCAGGGCGGCGCCCTCAGCCTGGTCTGCGCCGCGCTCGAGCCGCGGGTCGCGCTCGTCGCGGCGGTGTACCCCTTCCTGTCCGACTACCGGCGCGCGTACGACCTGAGCCTGGACGAGGCACCCTACGACGAGATCAACCAGTGGTTCCGCAGGCGCGACCCGCAGCACCGGCGCGAGGACGAGGTCTTCACCCGGCTCGGGTACATCGACATCCAGCACCTGGTGCCGCGGATCCGCGCGAAGGTCGACTTCACCACCGCCTTCGAGGACCGCGTCTGCCCGCCGTCCACCCAGTTCGCGACGTACAACAAGCTCACCGGCGAGAAGTCCCTGCGCATCTACCCCGACCACGGCCACGACGACCTCCCCGGCCTCGCCGACGAGCTCTATCACGTCCTCGGCACACTATGAGCCGCGCGGTTTCCGATCCGGTCGACTATTCACATTCCGACTAGTACTATTCGGAATGTGGTTACTGCTGCTTCGGCGTTGCTGCCAATCTTCAGGTCCGAGGCGCAAGCGCGGATCCTGGCGTGGCTGTTGCTCGACCCGGATCGTGAGCAGCCGATCTCAACCCTCGGGCCGGTGGCGGGCGCCCCGCAGTCGAACATCCTGCGCGAGGTCAACCAGTTGCTCCGCGGCGGGCTCCTCCGCGAACGGCGCGCCGGCAACGCGCGGCTGGTCTCGGCCGATACGTCCAGCCCGTATTACGAACCATTGGTGCAGATCCTCGGCCGTGCGTACGGGCCGGCCCAGGTCGTGCCGGCTGAATTGAAGGACGTCGCCGGCATCGAGACAGCGGTCATCATCGGATCCTGGGCGCGACGATTTCTCGGAGAGCCTGGCCCGCCACCGCGTGACGTCGACGTCGTCGTGGTCGGCACGCCCGATCGGAGATCGCTGCGCAGTTCCAACGCACGTCTCGAGGAACGCCTCGGCATGCCGGTGCAGATCACCGTCGTCTCCAGCCAGGACTGGGCCGAGCATGACTCCGGCTTCCTGCAAGATGTCTGGAGCCGCCCGTACCTGACCGTGCTCGAACAGAACGGATCCGAGGAGTGACCCCGTCGCAAAACAGCCTTCGCGCTAGTCCTCGCCACGGGACTTCGGCCACGCGGTGAAGGCCATCACGCCACGACCTTCGACGCGGCCAGCGCGATCGGCGACGAACTGCTGAAGACCATGACCGACGGCATCGACAAGATCCTGGCCGCCACCTGACTGGGAAGGGGCGCCACCCCGGCAGAGCGGGTAGCGCCCCTTCAAACCCTCCTCGGGCGAGGAAAGCTCAGACGCTGCTGGTGTCGCCGATCCAGTAGGCCCATTCGGCGGTCGCCACCGGCGTCCTCGTCAGGCCGTCCGGCCACGTCGCCGGCAGCTCGCTCGATCGTGCCGCGCACAGCACGAGCTCGCTCTGCAGCGGGTTGCCGCGGACGATCATCCGCGCCGCGGTCTCCGCCCGAAGATCCGCGAGGTACTGGATGGCCGGCAGGAAGTCCGCACT
>DASXRB010001001.1:0-11261 GCA_036506875.1 Kribbellaceae bacterium
GAGATCGCCGACCGGCTGTTCCTGTCTCCCCGGACTGTGGAGACCCATGTGAAGAGCCTGATGCGCAAAGCGACGACCACCACCCGTGCGCACCTGGTCGCGTTCGCCGCCCGCTACCGTCCCGAGGAGGCAACCCCATGACGCAGCCCTACCTGGTCGTCAATCATCACAAGCCCGAGGAGTGTGAGGCGATCGAGTCCGGGTTCAACCGGCTCCCGGACCACCTCGTCGGCAAGAGCTTCTACTGCCCCTGTCCGTACGGCGAACACTCCTTCTACATGGTGCTCGAGGGAGATTCGTCCGAAGCGGTGATCAGCGGCCTGCCGCAGGAGTTCCAGCCCGGCACCCGCGCCGTACCGATCGAGATCTTCACCCTCGGCAAGTAGGCCACCGGCGGCCCGCAAAGTACCGCGCCCGCCGCCGTTAACTACCGCTGACTCCGGATGTCCGGGCGGACAGGTCTCTCCATATTCGGATCAGGTCGATTCGAACCTGGAGGCAGACATGGCGACCTACATCATGCAGAACACCCACCGCCCGGAGGACTGTCAGGCGCTGGGTGAGGAAGCACTGGCGTACCCGCTGCCGGCATCGCTGAAGGGACAACCGTTCCTCTGCACGTGCCCCAGCGGGACCCACGGCGGCGTCTTCGCCGTCCAGGCCGACGACGAGGCCGACGCCCTCGCGCTGGTCGGACCGAAGTTCCGGGCGGGAACCCGGGCGTGGCTGGGCGAGATCTACGACATCGGCGACCCGGACGTCCTGCCCGTGGCGGAGCCACGAGGAGGTGCGTGATGAGACGCATCCGGTCATTGCTCGCCGCGTTCCTGCTGGCGATCCCCGCAATGGGCCTCGGAAGCCTTCCGGCGGTCGCCGCCGTCAAGACGGCGACCATCGAGTTCGGCAGCTATCCCAGCATCGCCCGGGCGGACAACGGCGACACCGTCGAGCTCGCGGGCGAAGGCACCTTCACCCTGCAGCCGAAGTCGATCGACGGGGACGCGCCCCGGATCGCGGCTGCCTTCGGTGTGGTCCCCCGCACGTTCACCCACCGGGACGCCGGCGGCAACGTGCTCGCACAGGGCACCTGGGAACCGACGGCAGTACTGAGCTACCGGTCGTTCGGCCCCGCTACGGAGGAGCAGAGCGCGGAGTTCGGTGGCCTACCACCGGGCACCGAGGGCGGCAAGGTCACGATGAAGGTCGCACTCCTCGTCGGCGGTGTCCACGTCGCGAACGGGATCATCACCATCGTGTGCCTGCTCGGCGTGCCGCCGGCGAACTCCGAGGAAGCGACGCTTCTGCTCGTGCAGGACACGGGACTGAACTTCAACCAGCCGCTGTCGAGCGACAACGTGTTCCTCCGGCACGTGAGCTGACCCCATCGCGCGAAGGCTCGGCCCCAGCAGGGTCCGGGCCTTCGCGCCGCGAGCAGCCGCTCAGCCACCCACGTCGCGGCTGGTGAGACGCGCCCACGCCAGGCTGTAGAAGACGACCAGATACGCCCCCTGCAGCAGCAGGTTGCGGCCGATGAGGTCCCAGTACGGCGGGTCCCGCAGCAGGTCGGCGAACGAGAACCACTTGTCCATCAGCAGCCAGGGGTGGATCACGTGGATCTGCGGGATCGCGTCCATGATCCCCAGCACCACGTACGACCCGAAGGTCGCGGCCATCGCGGCCAGCGGCGTCGACGTCATCGACGACACGAACAGCCCGATCGAGGCGAGCCCGAGCATCGAGGCCGCGACCAGCCCGGCGACCCCGAGCGCACGCAGCAGCCCCTCCGCGAGCGGGATCGTCGTCCCGGACAGCAGCGTGACGTCGCCGACCGGGAACAGCACCACTCCGGTGACCAGCCCGGACAGCCACACCGTGAAGGTCGCCGCGAAGCAGAACACGACGAGGGAGACCATCTTGGCCGCGAGCAGCCGGGACCGCCCGGCCGGCGCGGTGAGCAGGACACGCAGCGTGCCCAGGCTGGCCTCGCCGGCCAGCGACTCACCGGAGATCACCGTCACCGCGGTCGGCAGGAAGAACGGCATCGACAGGCCGACGCTGGCGACCGCCAGGAACATCCCGTTCCCGGCGACCTGACTCAGGAAGCCCTCGCCCTCAGCGGGGCCGCCGGACAGCCTGATCGCGATCCCGATCATCACCGGTACGCCGGCCAGCCCGGCCAGCCCGGCCCAGGTCCGCGCGCGGCCGAACACCAGGTGCAACTCGGACCGGAACAGCTGCACCGGGTACCCCCGGACCGTCACGGCCTCACTCCGCGACATCGAAGCCCTCCCCGGTCAGCGCCACGAACGCCTCCTCGAGACTGGGCCGCTCCAGCGCGAACCCGTGGATCCGGACCCGCTCCCCGACCAGCGCCGCCGCGTACTCGTCCACCGGCCGCTCCCCGGGGTCCCCGTCCACGGACCCGTCCTGCCGCCGCAGGTCGATCACCCCGAGCTCAGCAAGCGTGCGCGCGGCGATGTCGAGGTCGGGAGTCCGTACGACGAGCCGCGGCCGCAGCTCGGCGCGCAGCTCCGGCACCGTGGACTGGCGGACCAGCTTTCCCCGGCTCATGACGCCGGCATGGGTACAGACCTGCTCCACCTCGGCCAGCAGGTGCGTCGAGGTGAACACCGTCGTACCGTCCGCGGCGAGCTGCCGGATCAGCGCCCGCACCTCGCGCGTGCCCTGCGGGTCGAGCCCGTTCGTCGGCTCGTCCAGCACCAGCAGGTCGCGGCGCCGCATCAGCGCCACCGCGATCGCCAGCCGCTGCCGCATGCCGAGCGAGTACGCGCGCACCTTCTTCCCGGCCGCGGCCACCAGCCCGACCCGTTCCAGTGCCTCCATCGCGCGGGCCTTGCGGGTCGCCGGGTCGGCGGTCCGGTCCGCGGCGTCGAACCGCATCAGGTTGGCCCGCCCGGACCAGAACGGGTAGAACGCCGGACCCTCGACCAGCGCGCCGACCCGCGGCAGCACCGCGAGCTGCGCCTTCGGCATCGGTTCGCCGAACAGCTCGACGCTGCCGGCGGTCGGCGCGATCAGGCCGAGCAGCATCCGGATCGTGGTGGTCTTCCCCGACCCGTTCGGGCCGAGGAAGCCGAACACACTGCCGGCCGGCACCTCCAGGTCGATCGCGTCCACGGCCACCTGGCCGCCGCGGAACCTCTTCGTCAACCCGTGCGTGACGACCGGCGCGTCCCCCGCCTGGCCGCTGTTCAACGCGCCGCTGCCTGCTCCAGCACGCTCACCGGCACCATGCCGGCCAGCACCCGGCCGTCGTCGGTCAGCAGCACGCTGACCAGCCGGGTCGTGACGGCCGTCCCGCTGCCCCAGCTGCCGCTCACCCGGCGCATCCCGGCGAGCACCTGGCCGACCATCGCCCGGTCGGCGGCGGGGTCCCAGTGTCCGGCCGCGACCGCGTCCCAGCCGTTGCCGACGACCCTCGGCGCGTCCTGCTGACCGGACGGCCCGCGCTCGGGCAGGCCGGGCGTCGCACGCGGGAACGACGGCTCGTCCGGCGCGGACGTGGTCTCCACCTCGGTGCCCGGCGGCGGGGTGAAGCCGAACACCGACGCGTCCGGCACGTCGAAGGAGATGTCGGTGAAGCCGACGTCGATCGCCGCCCGGTCACCGGACCGCGGCAGCACCGTCACCCGCAGCGGCACCCACTGGTGCGCGTCCACCGCGAGTGTCACGGAGCCGACCAGGGTGCGGTCGGTACGCGGGGTCAGCGTCAGCAGGTACGCGTCCCGCCCGGCGACCGAACGGGTGCCGGTGACGGTCACCTGGGTGCTCGGGTCGATCGCGTCCAGGAACCGCTTCGCCAGCTCCTGCGGGTTCGCAGCCTCGGCCGGAGCCGGCCCGGGCCTCGACGGATGGTCGGGTACGGCGAGCTTGGTCGCCTCGTGCGCGGCGGAGTCGTAGCTCCACGCCGTCGTACCGTCGGTCACCAGCACCCGCTCGGCCATCTGGTCGAGCACCGCGACCCGCGCTTTGTCCGGCTTCGCGAACGCCACCCGGATCGTGTGCTCGCCGCTGAGCAGGTCGGTGAACCGGCTGCTGTCGTTGAGCCCCGGGAACGCCGGGATGCCGAGGTCGACCGAGGTGTGCACGGTGCCGGACAGCCCGTCGACCTTCGCGGTCTGCACGTTGGTGAGCAGCTGCTGCGCGGTGATGCCGGGCAGGTCCGGCGCGGCGTCGGCGACGACCGGTCCGAGCGTGCCGGCGCTGCCGACCAGCGCCACCACGGCGAGCGGGACCAGCCACCGACGACTGCGATGTGTGAGGCGCATGTGTCAAGCCTCGCACCGCGCGGCGGGCGTTCCAAGCGTCTCAGGGTCCGTTCACCCGTGCGGGGGAACGGACCCTCCTGACGCGTCAGCGGGACTGCAGCGCGTCCAGCGCGACCGTCATCGCCGCGGCGACGCGGAAGTCCAGCCGCTGGTCCGGCACGGTCACGACGTACCGGTCGCGGATCGACTTCTTGCGCTCCACCGCCATCACCGGCTGCCCGGTCGCGTTGTCGGTGAAGTCGAAGTGGAACACGAACGGGATCCACACCTCGCGGAGGTACGGGATGAAGTCCCAGACGCGCCGCAGGATCGCGATCGTCTGGTTCCGCTCGGTGCCGAAGGCCTCCACGCCGGGTGCGGACAGGTGCCAGCTGGACCGCAGCAGGCTCTTGCCGAAGTCCTTCTTGAACCACCCGATCGGCTGGCCGTGCGCGTCCGTCACGTCGTACCCGGAGCCGAGGTCGATCACCTTGCGGGCCTTGAAGGAGAACAGCGGCTGCGTCTTCGCGGTGTCGGCGAAGAACGTCACCTGCTCCTTGAACGCCATCCGCTTCTGCTCGGCGAAGGCGAGCAGGTGCCCCTCGCTCCCGTCGGGGTTGGCGGCGAGCAGCTCGTAGCGGTTCACCATCACGGTGATCCGCTGCTTCATGAAGAAGTGCGATACGTACATGGGTTGTGGGACGAAGGGCGGCTGGGTCATGGTTCCGAGTCTCCCATCTGCCGGGGTTCAGCCGTGGTGCGCGCGGACGAACGCGAGCGCCGTCGCGGCGACCTGCTCCCAGCCGTCGTCGAACACCAGCGAGTGACCGCGCCCGGCGATCTCCTCGATCTCGGTGACCGCCGCGTTGCGCCGCTGCGCCTTGTACGACGCGTTGGTGATCGCCCGCGGCACCGTGTTGTCCTTCTCCCCGGACAGGAACTTCATCGGGCCCCGGCCGGCGCCGCCGCGGTCCACCTTGGTCTCGCTCGCCGGGTTGAGGTTCGCGAACGCGGCCTGGAACAGCGGTACGCCGGCCCCTGGCACCGGGAACTCGTCGTACAGCCGGCGTGCCTCGTCCTCGCCGACCGCGTTGACGAACGCGAACCGGAACTGCTCGTAGCTCAGCATCACCGCGCGCCCACGGTTGAGCGGGTTGCTCAGCACCGGGAACGCGGCCCGCAGCGCCGAGACCGGCAACGGCAGCACCCCGCGCCCCGGAGCCGGGTCGATCGGCACCGAGACCGCGCCGAGCCCCTGGCCGGCGAGCTTCTGGGTGATCAGGCCGCCGAACGAGTGCCCGACGATCGCGGGCTTGCGGTCCAGCCGGTCGATCAGGCCCGCACAGTGGTCGGTGACGGCGCCGACGCTCTTCCCCGCGAACGTCTTCGGGTTCGCGCGGCCCTCGGCCACGGTCTCCGGATCGTCCGGCCAGCCGGGCGCGATCGTGGCGTAGCCCTCGGCCTCGAACAGCTCGCGCCACCGGTCCCAGCTGCTCGCCAGCAGCCACAGCCCGTGCACGAAGACGACCGGCGGCTTGCCGGACCGGTTGGCCTTGTCGACGTCCTCGAGCTCGCGAGCCGTTGCGGTCATCGGCCACCCCTCTCCGTTCCGGGCAGCGTACTGAGCCGTCCGCCGCACGGCCAGAGTCCGGGCCCCGCGCGGCTACTCCCCCGGGTCCGCGTCCGGCCGCCGTACCCCGGTCTGGTCGGCCGCGAGCCGCAGGCCGCCGGCGAGCGCGTGCACCAGCGGCGACACTCCGTCGGTCCGTACGTCGATCTCGCCGATACCCTGCAGTGCCAGGTCGCGCAGCAGCTCGACGCCGTACTCGGTCGCCTCGGCCCGCGTGTTCGCGGATCGCCAGAACACCCGCGACACCGCCGGGCGGGTACCGGCGACCACGACGACCAGCTCGTGCGGCTCGGAGGGCTCGCGCGGCGCGTCGGTGACCAGCACCCGGACGGACTGCGTGCGGACCCTGGCCGGCAGCTCGGCGGCGCCGCGGGCGTCGTCGACGATCGACACCGGACCGCCGCCGGGCAAGGCGCGCCGGCCCCACTCCTCCTGGTGCACGGCCCACGACAGCGGCCGCCGGTCCGCCCACCCGGAGCGCACCAGCTCCGGCGCGGCCCCGAACGCGTCCACGTACCCGACGCACAGGTAGGCGATCACCTCCACGTGCGCCGGCAGCCCGAGCACCGCGGCCACCTGCTCGGGCTCGAAGAACGACACCCAGCCGACCCCGACACCCTCGGCGCGCGCCGCGAGCCACAGGTTCTGCACGGCGATCGCCGCGGAGAACGCCGCCGTCCGCGGGTCCGCGTGCCGCCCGAGCACGTGCCGCCCGCCCCGGTCCGGGTCGCAGGTCACCACGACGTTCAGCGGGCTGTCGAGGATCGCCTCGACCTTCAGCCCGTCGAAGCCGGTACGACGATCGGGCGGCAGCGCGTCCGCGAACGCCTGCCGCTGTGCCGCGGCCAGGTCGCGCACCTTCCGCCGGGTCGGCAGGTCCCGGATCAGCAGGAAGTCCCACGGCTGGCTGAGTCCGACACTCGGCGCCCGGTGCGCGCTCTCCAGCACCCGCCGCAGCACGTCGTCGGGTACCGGCGTCGGCAAGAACCCGCGCCGCACGTCCCGCCGGTCCGCGATCACCCGCCGGACGACCTCGCGCTCCGCGACCGAGTACGGCTCGGCACTGCGCTGATGTTGGGGAGACTCACTGCCGCCAGGCGACCAGGAATTTCCCCGATCCCGCGCCGGCGACGCGCCGGCCGCGCCATCGCCCGGGTCAGCAGCGACGCGACCGAGGGCCGCGGTCGCGCCCGGCGACGTTCGCTTCGGTACGACGATCGTCGCGCCGGCCGCGAGCACGGCGGCCTCGGCGACCGAGCCGGTACCTGTTGCCTCGGCGACCCGACCGCTTGCCGGGACCGGCTGTGCCGCCAGGACGTCCGCGGCGAAACCCGATACCTGGGCGCCCAGCTCGCGCGCGAGTTCCTGGACGGCGGGCTCGGCAGTCTTGCGGTCGAGGGTTGCCACCACGGAGATCTCGGCGGCCTCGAACCCGTCGAGCACGCCGGCAACCAGCTCGCGCAGCTCGTCGTACGACGTGCCGGGGCGCAGCCCGACCCCGACCACGAGCGTCATGACGCCCACCGGCGGGCGGCGGCGACCAGGCGGGCCGGCACGTCGGGGGTGGCGGTCCAGTGCAGGTGCAGGTACGACGCGAGCAGGTTCGGGGTGACGACACCCTCGGGGCCGTCCGGGAGGTGCCAGGCGGGGGCGCGGCCGGCGTCGTACGTGACCGTGGTGCGGTGGAACTCGTGGCCGCGGACGCGGCGGCCCTCGTCGTACAGCGGTCCGGGGGTCGCGGCGACGGCGGTGCGGTAGCCGAGGGTGAGGCGCGGGGTCATCCGGGCGGAGGCGGGGACGGCGCCGGCCATCGGGTGGCCGTCGAGGTCGCGGCACAGGTACAGCAGGCCGGCGCACTCGGCGACGACCGGCAACCCGCCTGCGACGGCGGTGGCGACCTGTGTCCGCAGGGCGGCGTTGGCGGACAGCGCCTCGGCGTGGACCTCCGGGAACCCGCCGCCGAGATATAGCGCTGCGGTTGCCTCGGGCAACGACTCGTCACGGACCGGGTCGAAGGTCGCGACGTCGGCGCCGGCCGCGGTGAGCAGCTCGGCGGTCTCGGCGTACCGGAAGGAGAACACCGGTCCCCCGGCCACCGCCACCACCGGCCGCTCGGACACCGTGGCCTGGCGCACTCCTGCCGCGTCGCCCGGCGGGGTCGGCGTGACGACCGAGGCGATCTCGACGGCGGCGTCCCAGGGCGTGACGTGTCGCGGGGGTGCGTGCTTCGCGGCGGTGACGAAGGCTTCCAGGTCGACGCCGGTGCGGACCAGCTCGGCGGCGGCGGCGACCGCGGCGTCGGCCTGGGCCCGCTCCTCGTCGGCGGGGACGAGGCCGAGGTGGCGGCTCGGGACGGCGAGCTGGGCGTCGCGGCGCAGTACGCCGAGCACGGGGATGCCCGTGGGCTCGACGCCGGCGCGTACCTCGGCCTCGTGCCGGTCCGAGCCGACCTTGTTCAGGATGACGCCGCTGATGCGGAGGTGCCGCTCGTCGTACGCTCCATAGGCACAGAAGCCGGCGACGACGGCGCCGACGCTGCGGCCGGCGGCGGAGGCGTCGACGACCAGGACGACCGGCGCGTCGAGGAGCCCGGCGACGTGCGCGGTGGAGGCGAAGCCGTCGGTGCCGAGGGCACCGTCGTACAGGCCCATCACGCCTTCCACGACGGCGAGGTCGGCGCCGGTCGCGCCGTGCGCGAACAGCGGGGCGACGCGTTCCTCGCCGGACAGCATCGGGTCGAGGTTGCGGCCGGGCCCGCCGGTGGCGACCGCGTGGAAGCCCGGGTCGATGTAGTCCGGGCCGACCTTGAAGGCGGCCACCTTCAGGCCCGAGCGGCGCAGCGCCGCCATCAGGCCGGTGGCGACCGTGGTCTTGCCGGCACCCGACGCGGGCGCGGCCACCACGATCCGCGGGACGCTCACCACTCGATGCCTCGCTGACCCTTCTGCCCGGCGTCCATCGGGTGCTTCACCTTGGTCATCTCGGTGACCAGGTCGGCGGCCTCGACCAGCCGGGCGTCGGCGTCGCGGCCGGTGATGATCACGTGCTGGTGGCCCGGCCGGTCGTTGAGCGTAGCAACGACCTCGGCGACGTCGACCCAGCCCCACTTCATCGGGTAGGTGAACTCGTCCAGCACGTACAGGTCGTGCGTCTCGGCGGCGAGCCGGCGCTGGATCTCGCGCCAGCCCTCGAGCGCGTCGGCGGCGTGGTCGGCCTCGGTACCGGACGTGCGGGACCAGCTCCAGCCCTCACCCATCTTGTGCCACTCGACCGGGCCACCCTGGCCGGTGCTCGCGTGCAGCTCGGCGAGGGCCTTGAACGCGTTCTCCTCGCCGACCTTCCACTTCGCGCTCTTCACGAACTGGAAGACCCCGATGTTCCAGCCCTGGTTCCAGCCGCGCAGCGCGGTGCCGAACGCGGCGGTGGACTTGCCCTTCATCTCGCCGGTGTGCACGATCAGCAGCGGCCGGTTGCGGCGCTGCCGCGTGGTCAGGCCGTCGTCGGGTACGACGTTCGGCACGCCCTTCGGCATGTCAGGCCACCTTCCGTTCGTTCACGGTGCGGATCAGGTTGCCGGCGGCAACGTCTCCCAGGTCCAGGTGCTCGGCCCGCAGCACCGCCGCGAGCTCGGCGGCGAGGCCGAGCCGGACGCCGCGGTGCGGCTCGCAGTCCACGACCACGGTGGCGAGCCGGCCGGCCAGTCGCGCGGCGGCCCGCTCGGCGCGGGCGAACGCGTCCTGGCCGGCGGTGGCGCGGCCGTCGGTGACGACCACCAGCAGCGGCCGGCGGCGCGGGTCGCGGATCGCGGCGATCCGCAGCACCTCGGCGGCCTGCAGCAGCCCCTCCGCGAGCGGCGTGCGGCCGCCGGTGGGCAGCTTCTCCAGGCGTCGTACGGCGGTCTCGACGCTGCTGGTCGGCGGCAGCGCGACCGTCGCGCCGGTCCCCGCGAAGGTGACCAGGCCGACGGTGTCGCGGCGCTGGTAGGCGTCCAGCAGCAGCGAGACGACCGCGGTCTTGACCTCGGCCATCCGCTTGCGCGTGCCCATCGAACCCGACGCGTCGACGCAGAACAGCACCAGGTTGCCCTCCCGGCCCTCGCGGACCGCGAGCCGGACGTCGGACGGCCGGACGTCCAGGCCGGCACCAGTGCGCCCCCGAGCGCGCTGGTGCGGTGCCGCGGTCCGCAGGGTCGGCAGCAGGTGGGGCCGGCCACGCTCTCCCACCGCGCGTGGCCGGTCCCCCACCACTCGCCCGGCGTCGGTCAGCGCACGGGACCGCCTGCCCACGACTCCCGCGCCCGCCGCCGGGACGCTCAACAGCCGGGCCCGGTACGGCTGCGACGCCGTCGCCACCTCACCCGGCTCGCGCTTCTTCTGGTCGTTGCCCTCGGCACTGTTCGCCGGCGCCGGCGCCGGCGTGCCGGGGTCGCCGGCGTCGCCCGGGCCGGTCTCGCCCGGGCCGCCGCCACCGGGACCACCGTCCGGGTCGTCGTCCGGGTCCTGGTCCGGCGGGGTGCTGTCGGCGATCGCCTGCTCCAGCTGCTCCTCGTCCAGGCCCGGGGCGTCGAACGGGTTGCGCCGCTTGCGGTGCGGCAGCGCCAGCCTGGCCGCCGCGCGGACGTCGTCCACCTCGACCACGGTCCGCCCGGACCAGGCCGCGTGCGCGACCGCGGTCCGTGCCGTCACCAGGTCGGCCCGCATCCCGTCCACGCCGAACGCCGCGCAGATCTCCGCGATCTGCCGCAGCGCGGCGTCGGTCAGGATCACGTCCGGCAGCAGGTTCTGCGCCTTCACGATCCGCTCGGCGAGCTCGCGCTGCGGTCCGTCGTACCGGCTGACGAACCCGGCGGGGTCGGCCTCGTAGGCGAGCCGCGCCTTCATCACCTCGACCCGCACTCCGGGGTCCCGGCTCGCGGCGACGTCCACGGTGAGCCCGAACCGGTCGAGCAGCTGCGGTCGCAGCTCGCCCTCCTCCGGGTTCATGGTGCCGACGAGCACGAACCGCGCCGGGTGCGTGACCGACACGCCGTCGCGCTCGACGGTGGCGCGGCCCATCGCGGCGGCGTCGAGGAGCACGTCGACCAGGTGGTCGTGCAGCAGGTTGACCTCGTCCACATAGAGCATGCCGCGGTTGGCGGCGGCCAGCAGCCCGGGCTCGTAGACGGTCACACCCTCGGCCAGTGCCCGCTCCAGGTGCAGCGACCCGAGCACCCGGTCCTCGGTCGCTCCCACGGGTAGCTCGACGAGCCGGGCGGGGCGCAGCTCAGCCGCCACGGGCGTTCCCGCGGAGACGTGCGCCGACGTTCCCGCGGGAACGTCCGCGGGCGATTCCGCGGAATCGTGCGGGCCGTCCGGGCAGCCCGG
>DASXRB010001002.1:0-4404 GCA_036506875.1 Kribbellaceae bacterium
GGGTGCCGGCCCGGACCTTGCGGTGCACGATGTCCATCCCGGACACGTCCGCGGCCACGCCGACGTCGACCACCCGGACGTCGACCCCGTTGGTCGCGGCGAACGTGTTCACCGCCGCGCCTCCGGCGGCGAAGTTGGCCACCATCGCGGCGGTGACCTCCTGCGGCCACGGCGTGACTCCCTGGGCGTGCACGCCGTGGTCACCGGCGAACACCGCGACCACCGCCGGCGCGGGCACCTCGGGCGGGCTCTGCCGGGCGATCCCGGCGAGCCGGACCGACAGGTCCTCCAGTACGCCGAGAGAGCCGGCCGGCTTGGTCAGCACCTGCTGGCGCTGGGTCGCGGCCGCCATCGCCTGCTCGTCGGCGGGACGGATCCGCGCCAGGTAGTCGTCGATCGTCATCGCAGTCCTTCGGAGTCGTCGCCGGGCGCCGCGGCACGCCGGATGCGTGTGCGACACCCGATCTTCCCATCCGCGCGACATCCGGCGCCGTGACCCGCCCCACGACCAATCGTCGGGCCCTTGCGACCCGGCGTGTCGGCACTCGTCGGGCCCCGGTGACCACGCCGGGGCCCGGCGCCGGCCGGGAATCAGCAGGTGAACGTGGCGGCAGGACCAGCAAGCCAGCCGCTGAACGACGGATCGCCCTGCCACTGGAAATAGGCGACGCTGCGAACGGTGAACCTGACGCCGTTCGCACAGGGGACCAGCGGGCCGTGCGCGTCGTCGCGCACAGCGTGCCAGCCGTCGTAGTCGGTTCCCGTAGAATTCGAGACCACCCGCCAGCCTGAACTGGTCCAGACCTGCAGGTGCACGCGGTTCACCGCGACGTTGTAGTTCCGGCCGCCGTCCACGTCCGCCACCCAGGCGTAGGCACGCAGCCGGTTGTAGGTCGAGTCGTGGTTGAACCACAGGCAGCGCTTCACCTGCGTACCCGCGCAGCCCAGCCCGCGGCTGTACACGGCCGCGCTGGCGGGCTGGACGAGAAAGGCGCCGAGCAAGGACGCCAGCACCGCGACGATGGCGCCGCGAAGCGCGAACCGCTGAAATGTCTTCCGCATGACAATTCCCCTCTGTGAGTTTTGCCGACAATGGCGTGACGTCTCACAGCGTGGTTCACGAGAGCCCAGCCCTGCTGTCATCAGGCGAGCGCACAGAAATACGGAATTGAACCATCGCTCCCCCGAGCCAAGCCCCCGATCCCCGATCTGCAAGCGACAGCTCGCGACTATGTTTCCGATCTGCCGGAATATCCGTCAAGTCGTCGCAACTGACCGGAAGATGCACGTGCAGGTCTGTGCCAGTGAAGAGCCCTTGTGACCACGCGGGTGGTCACAAGGGCCCGATGAGCGACGACACGCCGGGTCACAAGGGCCCGATGAACGGAAGACGGGTTCAGGCGAAGGTGTCGCCGGACTCGGCCTTCTTGACGAGGAGCTCGGGGGGATCGAAGCGGGGGCCGTACGACGCGGCCAGGTCGCGGGCCCGGGCGACGAACCCGGGCAGGCCGCCGTCGTACCCGTTGATGAACTGCAGCGCGCCGCCGTACAGCGGTGGGAAGCCGATGCCGAAGATCGAGCCGATGTTCGCGTCCGGCACCGAGCGCAGCACGCCCTCCTGCATGCACTTCACCGTCTCCAGCGACATCGCGAACGCCATCCGCTCGCCGAGGTCCTCGAACGGCACCGCGGCGTCGTCACGGACGAAGTGCTCCCACAGCCCCGGCCACAGGTGCTTCGGCCCGTCCGCCGGGTAGTCGTAGAACCCGGCGCCCGCCGCCTTGCCCTTGCGGCCCAGCTCGACCAGCTTCTCGATCACCGCCATGCCAGGGTGGTCGCCGAACGCCCCGGCGGACTCCCCCGCGGCCTTCGCGGCGTCCCGGATCTTCAACGGCAGCGTCAGCGTCACCTCGTCGGTCATCGCCAGCGGCGGCGCCGGGAACCCGAACTGCGTCGCGGCCCGCTCCACCGTCACCGGGTTGATGCCCTCGGCCACCATTGCGATGCCCTCCATCACCAGGGTGCCGAACACCCGGGACGTGAAGAACCCGCGGCTGTCGTTGACGACGATCGGCGTCTTGCGGATCTGCCGCACCACGTCGTACGCCTTGGCCAGCGCGCGGTCGGACGACTTCTCGCCGACGATCAGCTCGACCAGCGGCATTTTGTCCACCGGGGAGAAGAAGTGCATGCCGATGAAGTCCTCGGGCCGGTCCACACCCTCGGCGAGGCCGGTGATCGGCAGCGTGGAGGTGTTCGAGCACAGCAGCGCGTCCGGCTCGACGACCGACGCGATCTCGGCGAACACCTTGGTCTTGAGACCCGGGTCCTCGAACACGGCCTCGATCACCAGGTCGCACCCGGTGAGGTCCTCCGGCTTGTCCGTCGGCAGGATCCGGGCGAGCTGCGCGTCGACCTTCTCCTGGGTGGTGCGCCCCTTCTCGAGCTGTTTGCCGAGCAGCTTGACCGAGTACGACTTGCCATGGGTGGCCGCCTCGACGGAGACGTCCTTGAGGACGACCTCCATGCCCGCGCGAGCGCACTCGTAGGCGATGCCGGCGCCCATCATGCCGGCGCCCAGCACCCCGACCTTCTTCGGCTTGTACGACGGGACGCCGCGCGGCCGCGACGCACCACCGTTGACGGCCTGCAGGTCGAAGAAGAACGCGTTGATCATGTTCTTCGCGATCTGCCCGGTCGCCAGCGAGACGAAGTACCGGGACTCGATCCGGGTGGCGGTCTCGAAGTCGGCCTGGGCACCCTCGACGGCGGCGCTCAGGATCGCCCGCGGCGCCGGGTACGGAGCGCCCTTGAGCTGCTTGCGCAGGTTCGCCGGGAACGCCGGCAGGAACGCGGCCAGCTTCGGCGACGACGGCGTACCGCCCGGCATCTTGTAGCCGTCGCGGTCCCACGGCTGCGTCGGCTCGCCCTCGAAACCGCGGACCCAGGCGTAGGCCCGGTCCAGCAGCTCGGCGGCCGGCACGACCTCGTCGACGATCCCGACCGACCGGGCGTGCGCGGGCTTCATCCGCTGGCCCTGCAGCAGAACCTTCATCAGGGCGTCCTGCAGGCCGAGCATCCGCACGGTGCGGGTCACGCCGCCGGCGCCCGGCAGCAGGCCGAGTGTCACCTCGGGTACGCCGATCTCGTACGACCCCTCGGCCGCGATCCGGTGGTGGCAGGCCAGCGCGATCTCCAGCCCGCCGCCGAGCGCGGCACCGTTGATCGCGGCGACGACCGGCACGCCGAGCGTCTCCAGCGTGCGCAGCTGCCGCTTGACCTCCTGCAGCATGTCGAAGACCTGCTGGGCGTTCTCGGGCCGGACCTGCCGGAGCATCTCCAGGTTGCCGCCGGCGAAGAACGTGTCCTTCGCGCTGGTGATCACCACGCCGGTGATCGCGTCCTTCTCCGCGACGAGCCGCTCGACCGTCCGGCCCATCGCCTCGACGTAGGCCTGGTTCATCGTGTTCGCGCCGGCCTCGGCGTCGTTCAGCGTCAGCGTGACGACATTGCCAGTGCCGTCATCGTGCTGTGTCCACTCGATCATGCCGCGAGCCTCTCGATGATGGTTGCGACGCCCATGCCGCCGCCGACGCACAGCGTCGCCAGCCCGTACCGCTGCTCGCGGCGTTCCAGCTCGTCCAGCAGGGTGCCGATCAGCATCGCGCCGGTGGCGCCGAGCGGGTGACCCATGGCGATCGCGCCGCCGTTGACGTTGACCTTCTCGTGCGGGGCGCCGAGATCCTTCATGAAATGCATGACGGCCGCGGCGAACGCCTCGTTCATCTCGAACAGGTCGATGTCCTGCACCTCGAGCCCGGCCTTGGCCAGTGCCTTGCGCGCCGCCGGGGCCGGACCGGTCAGCATGATCGTCGGCTCCGCGCCGGTCACCGCGGTGGCGACGACCCGGCCGCGCGGGGCCTTGCCGAGCGCCTCGCCGGCCTTCTCCGAGCCGATCGCGACCAGTGCCGCGCCGTCGACGATGCCGGACGAGTTGCCCGCGTGGTGCACATGGTCGATCCGCTCGACCGTCACGTACTTCTCCAGCGCGACCGCGTCGAACCCGCCGTGCTCACCGATCGCGGCGAACGACGCCGGCAACCCGGCCAGCGTCTCGACCGTGGTACCCGGCCGGACCAGCTCGTCGTGGTCCAGCACCGGCAGCCCGTTGCGGTCCGCGACCGGCACGACCGACCGGGTGAAGTACCCGTTCGCCCAGGCCTTCGCGGCCCGGGCGTGCGACTCCGCGGCGTACGCGTCGACGTCGGTGCGGCTGAAGCCGTCCAGGGTCGCGATCAGGTCCGCGCTCACGCCCTGCGGCACGAAGCTGGTCAGCAGCGCGGTCTCCGGGTCCATCGCCCACGCGCCGCCGTCGGAGCCCATCGGCACCCGCGACATCGACTC
>DASXRB010001003.1:0-1928 GCA_036506875.1 Kribbellaceae bacterium
CGCGGCACCACCTGAATCCCGCAGAATCGGCTGTTGTCCCCAGGGACCGATGATTGGCGACACGCCGGGTCGGAAGGGCCCGATGAGTGGTAGGGGTCAGTGGGCGGCGGCGGTGAGGGGGCGGACGTGGCGGGTGGCCAGGGCGTAGGTGACCGAGGTGAGGGCGAAGCCTAGGACGATGAAGGCGAGGACGGGGTAGGACTTGCCGTTCGAGGGGAGGACGACGGCACCGACGGCGCCGGCGGTGACCTGGGCGACGTTGAAGATCATGTCGTACAACGAGAAGACGCGGCCGCGGTAGACGTCGTCGACGTAGGTCTGCACCAGGGTGTCGACGCTGATCTTGACGCCCTGGGCGGAGAAGCCGGTGACGAAGCCGGCGACCAGCAGGGCCGGCTGGGTGTAGAGGCCGCCAGGCATCGCGGTGACGACGGCCGAGACCGCGAACAGCAGCGCCACCCAGCGGTGGATGGTGAGCACCCGGGTCGCCCACGGGGTGACCAGGGCCGCGACGAACAGGCCGGCGCCGACGACACCGGTCGCCAGGGCGAGGGCGGCGAAGGCCTGGTCGAGCTGGCCGGCCTCGTAGAAGTAGTTCCGGTAGAGCAGGATCATCCCGACCGTCACCAGGCCGAAGAAGAACCGCAGCGACCCGATCGCGATCAGCCCGACCAGCGCCTGCCGCCGCCGGCGCAGGTGCCGGCCGCCGTCGACGAGCCCGGTCACGATCCCGCGCAGCGCCTCCCACAGTCCCGGCTCGGCGCCGTCCAGGTCCGGCCCGAGCTGGTGGCGCCCCAGCCGGAGTGCCAGCAGGGCCGCGCAGGCGTACAGCCCCACCGTTGTGAACAGCACCGCGAGGTCGGAGTGCGTCAGCAGCTTCACCAGCGCGCCCGCGCCACCGCCGGTGATGAACAGCGCGGTGCCGGTGGTCGGCGTGACCGCGTTCGCCATCACCAGCTCGTCGGCGTCGACCACGTGCGGCAGCCCGGCGGACAGCCCGGACAGCAGGAACCGGTTCACCCCGAGCGTCAGCAGCACGGCGCCGTAGAACGGTACGCCTACGTTGCCTGAGGCAACTACCACGGCGACGACGAGGACCAGCGCGGCGCGGGTCAGGTTGGCGGCGTACAGGATCTGCCGCCGCGACCAGCGGTCCAGCAGCACACCGGTGAACGGGCCGAGCACCGAGTACGGCAGCAGCGTGACCGCGAACAGCGCGGCCAGCGCGTTCGCGTCCGGCGCCCGCTCCGGGGAGAACAGCACGTACGACGCCAGCGCGACCTGGAACACGCCGTCCCCGAACTGCGAGGTCAGCCGGACCGCGAACAGGCGCCGGAAGTCACCCCGTCGCAGCAACCGCCGCAGATCTCGCACGTACTGCACACCGTGCAGCCTAGGCGCCGGTGCGCGATTCGCCGCGCGATCAGGCGGTGCGGAGGCGGTCGGCGGCGGAGTTGCCGCGACGGGCGACCGGGTCGGTGCCGTCGATGTCGCCGAGCCCGAGGTGCGGCATGTTGACGTATACGGTCTCGAACTGCCCGGCCGGCACGACGAACGTCTCGTGCCAGACGCCGACGCTGCCGCCGCTGTACGCCTCCTTGAAGAACTTCAGCCACGCCGGCCGGTGCGTGCGCCCCGGGTCACCGGCGAAGGCCTGCAGTTTCTCGGTCGACTCCCAGTACTGGATCAGCGTCGCGCCGCGCCAGGTCGGCAGGACCCGGAACGCCAGCAGCCCGCTGCCGGGGTCCTTCATCAGCTCCCGCAGCATCGGCCCCATCGCGTTGAAAACCGGCAGCCACCGCCGCAGCGCCCGCAGCTTGTTGACCCGCATCCCGATCAGGAACACCACGACGTCCTTGTCGTACGACGCCGTCCGGCGGCCTTCGACCACGCCACCACGCTTCGCCCTGCTGGTCATCCCGACCCCT
>DASXRB010001004.1:0-1956 GCA_036506875.1 Kribbellaceae bacterium
GAGCTCACGGTCCCGGATCGCGACCGGCCGGTCGGCCGGCCCGGCCGCCGTTGTGGAGGCGAGCAGCGCGACCAGCTGCCCGCGCAACCGCAGGACCGGGTCGGATCCCCTCGGCGCGACGCGGGTGCCGATGCGACCGGCGTTGATCACCTCGTGCAGCACGTTGACCGAGTCGGTGACGTGGTCCAGCAACATCGCCAGGTCCCAGGCGGGGCAGGGGGTGGGTCGCGACAGCAGCTGCGGCGTGACCATCCCGGTGCTGGCCAGCGCGTAGCCGACTGCCGATTCGAGCAGCTCCAGCCCCCTGGTCAGCGGCGCCATGGCGGTTGCCTACGTCCGCGCCGGCCCGACCGGGTACTCCGGCGGCAGGCCGAACGACGTGAACCGGCCCGGGTCGGTGAAGGCGACGATCCGGGCGATGCCTGTCGCGGTGAGCGTAAGCACCTCTAGCGCGTGCGCCTGGTAAACCCCGTGCTCGTCGCGTTGGTAGACGGCGAACGCCGCCTGCCCGTTCGCGGTCACCGGGACCAGCCGCAGGTCCCCCGGCGCGGTGAGCAGCTGCGACCCGACGAAGCCCGCCACGGCGTCCCGGCCGGCGAACCACGTCAGGAACGGCGGCATCTCCAGGACGGCGTCCGCGCGCAAGAGCTCGGCCATCGCGCGGGCATCGGCGCTCTCGATGGCCACCGCGAACCGTTCCAGCACGGCCCGCTGCTCCGCGTCGTCCGGCTCGGCGAGCTCGTCCTCGGCGGGCATCGCCTGCGCGAGCTGGGCCCGGGCGCGACGGAGGCCGCTGTTGACCGCCGTGGTCGTCGTGCCCAGCAGCTCCGCCACCTCGGCGGCCGGCCACTCCAACACGTCCCGCAGGATCAGCATCGCGCGCTGCCGGGCGGACAGGTACTGCAGCGCCGCGACGAAGGCCAGCCTGACACCCGCCCGCGCGGCCGTGACGGCCGCCGGGTCCTCCCGGTCCTGGGTGACCCGCACGTCGGGGAGCGGCTGCAGCCACGGCACCTCCCACGCTGCCTCCAACGGCGCCTGCGGGTCGTCGGTCGGCCCGCCCAGACCGGACGGCAGCGGCCGGCGGCCGCGCCGCTCGATCGCGGTCAGGCACACATTGGTCGCGATCCGATACAGCCAAGTCCGCACCGACGACCGGCCCTCGAACCCCTCGTACGACCGCCACGCCCGCAGGAACGTCTCCTGGACCAGGTCCTCGGCCTCATCCACCGAGCCCAGCAGTCGGTAGCAGTGAGCCAGCAACTCACCGCGGAACCGGCTGGTCAGACCGGTGAAGTCCTCGCTGACCATCATCAGCCCCTCCAACTCGTCCCGCCGACCAGCGACGCGCTGGCCCTCTACCTGTAGACCCGACGCCCGACGCAAAATCGCCGCCCACCAACCACGCCCTGCACATTGCCGGCCATGACCGGCCAGCAGCTCCCCGCAGGCGGAACCCCAGCGGACACGGGAACCATCGGCGGTGGTGCTGGCAGTGCCGAAGGCCAGGGTGTCTCGTAAGACCCGCCCGGTGAAAGGCACGGTGAGGGTGCACTAACTGCGACACCCCGAAGCGATGACAGAGCATCCGATCCGGGCGTACATCGGCATGTCCGGTGGAAGCCCACAGTGTCCCGAATCGGCAACACGCTACCGAGCGCAGCCCCGACGCCGAATTCACTGCGGTGGGTGGCCGCGCGGATACCTGAGCACGACGACGGAACGTGGGCCGACGGTGATACCGTCGCCGGCCCTGCGGTCAGCGGTTATCGGTCGGGTCTGGGGCGGAGGATCGTAGGTGTCGATCTCCACCTGCCATACCGCCTGCGGCCTGGTGACCGGCAGGACGAAGTCGAGAGGCTCCCACCAGGCGTTGACCAGTACCAGGAAGTGGTCATCGACCAGCCAGGTGCCGTCGGCGGCCCGGTCGGGGTCGTCGGATCCGTCCAGGTATAG
>DASXRB010001005.1:0-18166 GCA_036506875.1 Kribbellaceae bacterium
CCCTGGCCGCCACGCAGCAGGTCCGCGAGCCGGCGAGCGATGGACGGCGACGGGCCCACCGGCTCGGGAGCGGTGCCGCGCCGCAGCGACAGGCCCGGCACGTCGTGGCAGAGCACCGCGTCGAACACCCCGCGGTGCTCCGGTCCCAGCCAGTCCTGCGCGGCCGGCTGGACGGCGTGCGCGAAGGCCCAGCCCCGTTCGGCGCAGATCGCCGCGAGCATGTCGGTGAACGCGTCGAGGTCGAGCCGGTGCCCGCCGGTCACGGCCAGCAGCCGCAGCGGCCGGTCGGCAGTCATGCCATCGCCAGCCCCTTCAAGCCAGCCGACGCGCCCGCGAGGGCTGCGGGCGCCCATGCGTTTGCAGGTGGGACTTTGTGGAGACGGCGTAGTCTTACACCCCATCCGGCCAGTACGGTAGCGGACATTGGCGGCCAGCCAGCTTGATGTGGAGCGGTGATGACGGACTCGATCGGGACGGTGCCGATAGCGGTGCTGCGCGACCTGCACCGGAGGATGGTCCGGATCAGGCTGTTCGAGGAGGAGGCCGGCAAGCTCATGGAAGGCGGACGGTTGCCCGGCTTCCTGCACCTGTACGTCGGCCAGGAGGCGGTCGGGTCCGGCGTGATGGCGACGCTGCGCGACGACGACGTCATCACCTCCACGCACCGCGGCCACGGCCACGCGGTCGCGAAGGGCGCGAACCTGCGCTACATGTATGCCGAGCTGTTCGGCAAGGAGACCGGCTACTGCAAGGGCCGCGGCGGCAGCATGCACATCAACGATCTGAGCATCGGCATGCTGGGCGCCAACGGCATCGTCGGCGGCGGCATACCGCACGCCGTCGGGGCGGCGTTCGCGGCGGCGTACAAGGGCCAGGACTCGGTCGCGGTGTCGTTCTTCGGCGACGGCGCCAGCAACATCGGCGCCTTTCACGAGTCGGCAAACCTCGCCGCCGTGTTGCACCTGCCGGTGATCTTCGTGTGCGAGAACAACGGCTACGCCGAGTTCACCCCCCAGGAGCGGCACATGCTGCTGCGGGACGTCGCCGATCGCGCGGCCGCGTACGGGATGCCGAGTGAGATCGTCGACGGCATGGACGTCGTGGCGGTGTACGAAATGTCCAAGAAGCTCGTCGAGCGGGCGCGCGCCGGGGAAGGGCCGTCGCTGCTCGAGGCGAAGACCTACCGGTACTACGACCACCAGGGCGTCAAGGGGCTGCGGATCCCCTACCGCACCCAGGACGAGATCGACCTCTGGAAGGAACGGGACGCGATCACCGCCATCGAGCAGCGGATGACCAAGGCGAATCTCGCAGGTGAAATGGAACTCCAGAAAGTCTGGGACGAGACCCGCGCGGAGATCGTCGAGGCGATCAGGTTCGCGGAGCAGAGCCCCGACCCCGATCCCGCCGACCTGCTCGTCAACGTCTACACGGTCTGAGGTCCGGCATGCGCGAGCTCACCTATGTGAAGGCCTTCAACGAGTCGCTCATGCAGGCGATGGCCGAGGACGAGAACGTTGTCGTGATCGGCGAGGACGTCGCCCACTACGGCGGCGTGTTCCACGCATTCGACGGCCTGCTGAAGACCTACGGCGAGAAGCGCGTGATCGACACGCCGATCTCGGAGATGGGCTTCCTCGGGATGGGCGTCGGCGCCGCCGCGCGCGGCCTGCGGCCGGTGGTCGACCTCATGTTCTTCGACTTCATCGGCGTCTGCCTCGACCAGCTGTACAACCAGGCGGCGAAGCTGAAGTACATGTTCGGCGGCGACGTCACCGTGCCGCTCACCCTCACCACCGCGGGCGGCGCGGGGCTCTCCGCCGGACCGCAGCACAGCCAGAGCCTGGAAGCGTGGTTGGCCCACGTGCCCGGACTGAAGGTCGCCCTGCCCTCGTCGCCGCACGACGTGAAGGGGCTCATGGTCGCCGCCATCCGCGACGACAACCCGACCGTCGTCGTGCTGAACAAGCGCATGCTCGGTACCAAGGGCCCGGTGCCGGAGGAGATCTACGCGATCCCGTTCGGGCAGGCCGAGACGGTGCGCTCGGGCAACGACGTCACGGTCATCGGGGTCGGCCGGATGGTGAACGAAGCGGTGGTCGCCGCGGCGGAACTGGCCGAGTCGGGCATCGACGTCGAGGTGATCGACGTGCGCACCGTGCAGCCACTGGACAGCAACACGATCCTCGACTCGGTGCGACGCACCAACCGCGCCGTCGTGGTGCACGAAGCCGTCACCTTCGCCGGCATCGGCGCCGAGATCTCGTCGCAGATCCAGGAAGAGGCCTTCGACTACCTCGACGCCCCGGTGCTGCGGATCGGCGCGCCGTTCTCGCCGGTGCCGTTCAGCCCCGTGCTGGAGCGCGCGTACATCCCCGACAGCCACCGGATCGTGGACGGAGTACGGCACCTGCTCGAACGCCAGGGAGCCTGACATGGCCGTAGCGGTCCTGCTGCCCAAGCTCGGCCTGACGATGGAGACCGGGCTGATCCAGGAGTGGTTGGTCGAGCCTGGTACGCCAGTCAAACCCGGGGACCTGATCATGCGGTTGGGCACCGACAAGGTGGACGCGGACGTGGAGGCCGAGGCAGCCGGCATCTTCCACCCGGCGGTGGCCGCTGGCTCTGACCTGCCGGCAGGAACGCTGGTGGGCTGGCTGCTCGAGCCGGGCGAGCCGGTCCCCTCCGGGGACGGGCCGGCGGCGCCCCCCGCCGAGACCGGTGCCACCGCTGCGGCGGCGCCGGCCGAGGAAGCCTCCGGAGACATCGTCGTGGGCGAGCCCGGTGCGCTGACTCCGCCGCCGCACACCGGGCGTCAGTTCGCCTCACCCCTCGCGCGCCGGTTGGCTGGCGAGCGCGGTATCGACATCGCCACGCTGAAGGGGACGGGTCCGGGCGGCCGAGTCATCAAGGCGGACGTGCTGGACGCGGTGGCCGCAAAGCCGAGCGCACCGGCGCCGTCGGTGGCTTCGCCGCTCGTGCGGCGCGCGGCTGCCGTCGCGGGCATCGACCTGGCCACGGTGACCCCGAGCGGCCCTGCCGGCAGGATCCTCCGTGCCGATGTGGCGGCCGCGGCGGCAAAGGCGGCCGCACAGCCGCCGGTCCCCTCAGGGGCACCAGCAGTGGCACCGGCAGCGGTACTATCAGCGGTACCGGCAGTGGCACCGGCACCCGGCGAGGTCATCCCGCTGTCCGGCATGCGTGGCGTCATCGCCTCGCGGATGCTTGCCAGCCTCCACGAGATGGCCCAGCTGACCCTCGGCACCGAGGCCACGATGGACGCCGCCGTCGCCCTGCGCGCCCAGATCAAGGAGCAGTGGTCCGCCGCCGGCCTCCCGGTGCCCACGATCACCGATCTGATCGTGCGGGCCGCCGCTCTGGCGCTGCGCGACCACCCGCGCCTGAACGCCTCCGTGCAGGGCAACGAGATCCACGTCCAGACCGAGATCAACATTGGGGTTGCCGTCGCGCTCGCCGACGGCCTGGTCGTTCCGGTGGTGCGGAATGCCGACCAGCTGCCGGTGTCCGCGATTGCCGCCCAGACGCGGCGGCTGGCGCAGGACGCCCGCACCGGCCACGTCAAGCTTCCGGACCTGGAAGGGGGCACCTTCACGGTGAGCACCCTGGGCAGCTACGGGGTCGACTTCTTCACCCCGGTCATCACGCCAGGGCAGGTGGCGATCCTGGGCGTCGGGCGGTTGCGGGACTCGGTGCGCTGGGAGGGAAGCAGTCCGGTCCGCACGCAGGTGCTCACGCTGAGCCTGACCTTCGACCACCGTGCCGTCGACGGCGCGCCCGCAGCGGACTACCTGCGCTCGGTCGTCTCGCGGCTGGCGAACCCGCTGTCGCTGTTGGCCTGAGGATCGCCGGAGAGGATTCGCCGGAAGAGGAGTCGGAGGTGCAGACGTGCGCGCATTGCAGATGAAGCGGTTCGGGGCCGACGCCGAGGTCGTTGACCTGCCCGAGCCGGAACCCGGTCCGGGCGAGGTTGTGATCAAGGTCGGCGGCGCCGGTGCGTGCCACTCGGACCTGCACGTCATGCACGAGTTCCAGGAGGGCATGGCGCCATGGGGGCCGCCGTTCGTCATCGGCCACGAGAACGCCGGCTGGGTGTACGCGGGCGGCCCGGGCGTGCGTGGGATCGAGATCGATGAGCCGGTCGCCGTGTACGGACCGATCGGGTGCGGCCGGTGCCGCCCGTGTGCGGCCGGTGAGGACCACTTCTGCGTACACGGCATGGAGGGGCCGCCCGGCATCGGCTTCGGCGTCGACGGCGGGATGGCCGAGTACCTCCTGGTCTCCGACCCGCGCCGGCTGGTGCGCATCGGCGACCTCGACCCCGTCGAGGCCGCGCCGCTCACCGACGCCGGGCTGACCCCCTACCGTGCGGTGAAGCGGGTGCTGCCGAAGCTCGTCCCTGGCTCGCGCGCGCTGGTGATCGGCGTCGGCGGGCTCGGGCACTTCGCGGTCCAGGTCCTGCACGCGCTCACGGCGGCGACCGTCGTTGCGGTGGACACCCGCGAGGAGGCGCTCGACCTGGCCAGCCAGATCGGTGCGCACGTCACGGTGCGCGCCGGTGACGCCGCCGCGGCCGCCGTGCTGGACGCGTTCCAGGGCCGCAAGGCCGACGTGGTCTTCGACTTCGTCGGCGCGCAGTCCACGATCGAGCTGGGCGCCGCGGTGGTTGGAGGGCGCGGCGAACTGATGGTGGTCGGCGCCGGGCCGGGAACGTTTGCGTGGAACTTCTACGCGCTGCCGTACGAGGTGAACCTGAGCACCTCGTTCTGGGGCAGTATCCCGGAGCTGCACGAGGTGATCGCGCTGGCGCAGCGCGGGCTGATCAAGGCGCACGTGCAGCGGTTCTCCCTGGACAATGCGATGGAGGCCTACCGCCTGATGGAAAAGGGCCAGCTGTCCGGCCGGGCGGTCATCGTCCCATAGCAAGGTCCCAAAGCAAGGTCCCACAGCAAGGTCCCACAGCAAGGTCCCAGCGGCGCAGCGAAGGTTCCCGGCAAGAAAGGCGATCGAGCAGCGATGACGTTCGGTGAGGCGGCCGGCACCGCGATGTCGACGGTGTTCGCCGAACGCCGCAGCGACCTGGTGGTGACCGCACGCGAGGAGCCCGCCGAGGGCGTCATCGCGCTGACCCTGGCCGACCCGAAGGGCGCGCCACTGCCGGCGTGGACGCCCGGCGCGCACATCGACCTGCTGCTCGGGGACAATAACGGGGACAACCTGGTGCGCCAGTACTCGCTGTGCGGGTCTCTGGCCGACCAGCGCACCTGGCGGATCGGTGTGCTGCTCAACCAGAACGGACGTGGCGGCTCCCGCCGTGTACACGAAACGCTGCGGGTGGGTCGCGAGGTCGCGGTGCGCGGGCCGCGCAACCACTTCCCGCTGCACCGCGCGCCTCGGTACGTCTTCATCGCAGGCGGCATCGGCATCACGCCGATGCTGCCCATGATCACGGTGGCCACCGGGGCCGGTGCCGACTGGCGGCTCTGGTACGGCGGCCGCAGCCGGGCGACGATGGCGTTCCTGGACGACCTGCAACCGCACGGGGACCGCGTCGTCGTCTGGCCGGAGGACGAGCAGGGGCTGGTGCCGCTGGCGGAGATCCTCGGCAAGCCGCAGGCCGACACGCTCGTCTACTGCTGTGGCCCGGAAGCTCTGCTGGCGGCGACGGAGGGGTGGTGCGCCGGCTGGCAACCGGGATCGCTGCACCTGGAGCGGTTCGCGCCCAAGCCCCAGATCCTCGTCGCACCCGCGGGGGAGGCGGCGTTCGACGTGGTATGCCAGCGCTCGGGCATCACCGTCCAGGTACCGCCCGGGAAAACGATCATCGACGTGCTGGACGAGAACGGGGTCAGCGTGCTGTCGTCGTGCCTGGAAGGAGTGTGCGGCACGTGTGAGACCAGGGTGATCGACGGCACGCCGGAGCACCGCGACTCGCTGCTCACCGAGGAGGAGCGCGAGGAGAACGAGTACATGATGATCTGCGTGTCCAGGGCGCTGTCGCAGCGGCTGGTGCTGGACCTGTGAGCACCGGATGGAGGCAGGGGTGACCAGCGGCAGGTTCCACCCGGCACCCTCGGTGTACGAGGGCAACTACCCGCTGAACTGCTGGTACGTCGCGGCCACCAGCGACGAGGTGGGCTCGGCGCTACTGGCCCGTCAGCTGCTCGGCCGGCGGCTGGTGCTGTTCCGGCAGACCAGCGGGGAGGTGGCCGCGCTCGACGACCGGTGCCCGCACCGCGGCGCGCCGCTGTCGATGGGCACCCTGCAGGACGGCCAGGTCGTCTGCCGGTACCACGGCTTCACCTACGAGGCGAGCGGGGCCTGCGTGCGCGTGCCGTCGCAGGTGCACGTGCCGTACGGCGCGCAGGTGCGCAGCTACCCGGTCCGGGAGAAGCCGCCGTTCGTCTGGGTGTGGCTGGGGAACCGGACGCGCGGCGAGGCAGTGGAGCCGCCCGACGTGCCCGAGTTGTCGGAGCCGGGGTGGGCGATTCTCGGCGGGACGATGCACATCGCGGCGAACTACATGCTCCTGCATGACAACGCACTGGACCGCACCCACTTCCCGTACGTGCACCCGCACCGGATCCACCGCGGCTACGTCGAGGGCCCGCCGCCGCTGAACGTCGAGGTCGCCGAGACGACGGTGTCCTACCGGCGGACGTTCACGCCGGCACCGCTGGCCGACTGGCAGCACGAAGCGACCGGCCTGCCGGCCGACCGTTTGTACACGCAACGCGAGACCGGCACCTTCGTCTCGCCGGCGTTGCACCTCGACGAGATGGACATCATCGGCTCGGAACCGGAGCGCAGGGTCTTCCGTGGCGTGTTCATCCGCGCCTTCACGCCCGTCGACGGGGGCAACACGCTGGTGGTCTGGCGCGCCGCGCGGAACTACGCGCTGACCGACGACTCGGTCACCGAGCGGCTCCGCGAGGTCTACGAGGGCACCATGATCGAGGACCAGCCGCTCCTCGAGGCGATCCAGGCGACCAGCGGCGGCAGCATCGGCTACACCGTGAGCGCGGCCGCCGATGCCGCGGCCATCCGGGCCTATCAGATCGTCGACGCGCTGCTCACCGAGGAGCGCAATTGGTCCGAAGCGCCGCGCCGGCAGTGAAGCGCCAGCGCCCGCGCCCGCCAGGCGGTGCCTGATCCGGTGGCCGATCAAGCGGCCGATCAGCGGAAACCGGTCGTGACGCGCGACAGGTTGGCGAGCTCGTCGCGGAAGCGGCGCGGGCCGAGGGTTCGGTACGGCTCATCGAGCATGAGGTGGGCGCGAACGGCCAGCTCGTAGAGGACGATCATGCTGACGCCGTTGACCTTCGCCGTTGTCGGATCGCGACCGGGGTCGAGCCGCCGAACCGCCTTGGTCGCCGACCGGATGAGACGCTTGCGGGCGTCGCTGTGGATTCGCTCGACGAGCAGTGGCGCGGTCGCAGCGCTGACAAAGAAGATCCGTGCCACCTGGGCGGAGGCGTCGACCTCCTGGAGCAGCTTCTCTGGGATCTGCTGCAGGTCCTCCGGCCCTTGTGCCGCTTCGAGCAGCGATTCGATCGTGTTGACCCACGTACGTTCGAAGACGTGCACGACCTCTTCGAGGACTTGTTCGCGTGAGGAGAAGTGGTAATAGAATGCGGCGGGCGTCATGCCAGCGCGTTCGACGATGTCCGACACTGTCACGAGCTCCCACGGCTGGATCGAGAACAGGTCGACGGCTGCCTCGATCAAATGAGGGCGTCGTGACGGGCGATTCGCTGGCTTGGAAGGCTGCATGATGGACCAATGGTAGACACGCACCAGCCGACCAGAAGCCGCCCGGCGCACCGGCCGTCGCGGCGCATGCAGATCATCGAGGCGGCTACGCGTGTGTTCGCCCGTGAGGGATACATCGAGGCCAACGTCGACGACATCGCCAAGGCCGCCGGTGTCGCTCCGACCGCCATCTACTACCACTTCGGCAGCAAGGAAGAACTGTTCACGCAAGCGCTGCGTAATGCGATGGATGCGTTCAGTGAGCGGGTGTACCAGGTGCGTCCCGGCAATGTCGCCGCCACGGTCGAGGACCTGCGCACCGTGATCCGATCGGGCTGGGACTACTGGCAGGCCCACCCCGACGCCGCCCGCCTCGTGGCCCGCTACTCCGAAGGTTCGACCGTTCGGGCGCTGCGGCTGCGCCGGGAATGGGAGGAACGCCACCTCGCCCGCGCCTACGACTACGTGCCGAACGCGCGGACCAGCCGGACCAACCGCAAGGCGCGCGACCAGCACGCGGCGCATTCGCTGGCAATCCGGCTCATGCTCGACGTGATTCTCGTCACCCAGGCCGCGGCCATGGACAGCACGCTGGGTCGCGTCCCGCGCGAGGCCCTGGTCTCGGCGGTCGAGGAGATGTGCGTCGCGCTCATGGAGTCGCTGAGCTGAACTCGCTGAGCTGAACCCGCTGGCCGAACTCGCTCACCATGCCGCCACGGCGGCGTGCGCGCTCGCCAACCGGGCCCCTGGCACCCGCGACGGTGAGCAGGACACGTAGTCGAGACCGATGTCCGCGCACAGCTCGATGGAGGCTGGGTCGCCACCGTGTTCGCCGCAGATCCCCAGCTTGATCGTCGGGTTGACGCGCCGCGCCTGGGTGACCGCCATGCGGATGAGCGCGCCGACGCCGTCGGCGTCCAGGCTCGCGAACGGGCTCACCGGCATGAGCTGCCGCTCGACGTAGGCCGTCAGCAGCTGCGCCTCCACGTCGTCACGGGAGAACCCGTAGGTCAGCTGGGTCAGGTCGTTCGTGCCGAAGGACAGGAACTGGGCCAGGCGAGCGAGCTGATCGGCGATCAGCGCCGCGCGTGGCGTCTCGATCATCGTCCCGACCTGGTACGGAACGGCGACGCCGGTGGTCGCCTCGATCTCGGCGGCCGCGGCATGGATGCTCTCGATGGCATGCGTCAGCTCGCCGGCGAGCGCGACCAGCGGCACCATCACCTCGAGCTGCGGCTTCACGCCGCCCCCCGCCAGCTCGACCCACGCGCCGAACAGGGCCCGTGCCTGAGCGGGGTACAGCCCGGTACGGGTCAGTGCCAGCCGCACGCCGCGCAGGCCCAGCATCGGGTTCACCTCGTGCGCCGACTCGCCGAGGAACTCGTGCAGCGGCGCATCCAGCAGCCGCACCGTCACCGGGCGGTTGCCCATGACCGTCAGCAGGTCGAGGAAGTCCTCTTTTTGCGCCGCGGCGAGCTCCACGAGCGCGGCCGCCTCCTCGTCCGGATCCTTGGCAAGGAGGAAACGGCGGACCACGGGCAGCCGGTCGCCGAGGAACTGATGCTCGGTTCGGCACAGCCCGACACCCTCGGCGCCGTACTGCAACGCCAGCGCGGCGTCCCGGCCGTTGTCCGCGTTGGCGCGCACGCCCAGCCGGCGCAGCCCGTCCGCGCGGCGCAGCAGCGCTTCGAGCTCGACGCCGGGGCGCGGCGGGACGATCTGCACTGGACCGGCGTAGATCGTGCCGCTGCTGCCGTCGACCGAGATCACGTCGCCTTCGGCGAGCGTCTGGCCGCCGCTCGTGATGGCCCGCCGCGCGCGATCGATGACCAGCGTGGTCGCGCCGCACACGGCCGGGCGGCCCAGCCCCCGCGCGACGACCGCGGCGTGCGCCGCCAGCCCGCCGCGAGACGTCACGATCGCCTTGGCGGCCAGCATGCCAGCCAGGTCGCCTGGCGTCGTCTCCTCGGTCACCAGGACGACCGCGTCACCGGCTTCCGACCACTCGACGGCGCGGTCGCTGCTCAGTGCGATCCGGCCCGTAGCGGCCCCCGCGGAGGCCGGCAGCCCACGGCAGAGCTCGGTTTCCCGCCCGGTGAGCTGCACCTGCGGGTGCAGCAGCGTCTCGAGATCCTCATTCCGTATCGAGCGCACGGCTTCCCGGTCGTCCAGGACGCCCGCATCGGCCAGGTCGACGGCGAGCCGGATAGCGGTGCGAGGCGCCGGACGCTCGATGCGCCGCGCGGCGAGCAATGCCAACTCCCCGTCCCGTACCTCGAACTCGACCGTGGCGGCGCCGCGCAGGTGCAGTTCCAATGTGCGCAGCGCAGAGACGAGAACATCCCGGCCACCCGGCAGGTTCGCCAACGGCTCCCCTGGGCGGTCGTCGCTCGCGCCGCGGCGCACGCCACGGCGGAACGTGCCGGTCGGCGCGAAGGCGCCGGTCAACGGATCCCGGCTATCGGCGACGCCGTGCCCGGCCGCGTCCGGTCGCCCGACCCGCACAGCCTGCACATGCAGTGCGACGCCGAGGTCCTCCGGCAGGCCCTGGCCGCGGCGCTGGCGCCGGGCGCGCGGGGAGTTCCACCGCCTCATCGTGGCGGCCGCGGCGCTCGCGAGCTGCTCGGCGGGATCGTCCGGGAACGGGGCACCGGCCGACTTGCACAGGTCCAGGAACGCAGTGACCCGCTCGGTGAGGTTGCTGGACGTGTACTCCGCGTCGGCGAAGTCGTCGCCCGAAATGCCGGCCCCGTGCTCGCCGATGTAGCGGATGACGGAGGCGAAGACGTCGTAAACGGCGGAATCACTGTCCACCAGCTCGTCGAGCGCGGCCACCGTGCCGGTCGTGATCCCCAGGCCGGCGAGGTCGATCGGCGCCCGTGCCGACCCCGCCGCCGGCATGCTGGCGAGCAGCCGGATCAGCACCGGGTGGGTCGGGTCGCCCATCTGCCGGCCGGCCAGCTGCTGGAGCATCTCGACGGCTGCCCGCGCCACCTCGGGCTCGGCCAGCGTGGGGGCGTGCGTCACGGGCACGGTGAAGCCGTGCACGACCGGCAGCCCGAGCGCGAACAGGCGGTCGACCTCGACGCCGTGGCTACCCAGCTCCGCCTCGTCCAGGCCGCGTGCTCGCCCCTGCCCGTACGGGACGAAGATCGCGGCAGCCGCCTCGGTCTGGCTCATTGTCCACCGCTCCTCGCGTGCGCATGGCCGGCTCGCAGTCACCCGGCGATCGTCCGCTGCGTGCTCCAGTACGGGGCGCGCATGGCCTTCTTGTCGAGCTTGCCCATGGCGTTGTACTCCAGCTCGCGGCGAAACTCGTACCGTCGAGGCACCTTGTACGGCGCGAGATGCTCACGGCCGAATGCCTCCAGCTCGCCCGGCTCGGGTGGACCGTCGGGGTCGACCGGCACGACCAGGGCCAGCAGCGTCTCGCCGAGATCCCGGTCCGGCACGCCGATCACGGCCACCTCCGCGACCGCCGGATGCCGCACGAGCACCTTCTCGCTCTCGGCCGGGTACAGGTTCACCCCGCCCGACACGACCAGGTCCGCGGCGCGGTCGGTGATGTAGACGTAGCCGTCCTGGTCGACATAGCCCACGTCGCCCAGCGTGAACACCCCCGGCGCGAGGTACGCCTTCGCGGTCTTCTCGGGGTCGGCGTGGTAGCGCGGTCCGCGGCCCTCCGGCGCGCGGAAGGCAAGGATGCCCACCTGGCCGGGCGGCAACGGCTCGTTCTGGTCGCCCAGCACGACCACCTCGTAAGGCGGCCGGGGTCGCCCCACGGAGCCGCGGTGCGTGAGCCACTCGTGGGAGTCGATCCGGCACAGCGTGCCGCTCTCGCTGCCGCCGTAGGACTCGACGAAGATCGGCCCGAACCACTCGATCATCGCCAGCTTCGTCTCAGCTGGGCACGCGGAGCCGGTCTGGCTCACCGCATGCATGCTGGACACGTCGTACTTGGCCCGGACCTCGTCCGGCAGCGCCAGCAGGCGCTGCATGTGCGTCGGCACGAACACCGACGAGGTCACCCGGTGGCGCTCGATCAGCTGCAGGATCCGTTCCGGATCGAAGCGGCCCAGGATGATCACCGGATGGCCGCCGAGCAGGTGGCGCAGGGCTGTCAACGGGGCGTTGTGCTGCAGCGGCCCGACGACGAGGTGCGGACCGGGCGGGAACCCGGATTCCTGCGTGATCGCTGCGACGTAGTCCTCGGCCGTCTCCGGAAGGCGTAGCGTCCACCGCACCTCGGCGCCGCGGGCCCGCCCGGTGGTGCCGGAGGTGTAGACCAGCAGCGGCCGGGGCGGCCGGCGCCCCGCCTCCGGTGGCACCGGTGGCGCCGTGCCCAGCCAGTCCTCCCAGGTGACGGTGTCGCCGTCCGCCGCAGTGCCGTTGACTGTGCCGTGCACGACGACGGTGCGGACCCCGGCGTTCTTTGCCGCCTCGCGCACCTCGGCCAGGCTGCTCGGCCCGGTGACGGCGCACACGACGCCGGCGTCGCCGTACTGGTCGGTCAGCTCGGCGGCCCGTAGTTGCCGGGACGTCGCGACGGTGCCGACCCCGACGGTCAGCGCCGCGGCGTGTGCCTCGATGGTCGGTATCGCGTTCTCGCCCAGGACAGACACCCGCTGCTCGGGTCCCCCCGCCTCGGCGAGCAGCGCTCCGGCAGCCCGCCCCAGGTCCGCCGAAAGTTCTGCCCAGGTGCGGGTCCCCGAGTCATCGACCAGTGCCACGTCGTCAGGCGCTTCCGCGGCCCGAGCGCGAATCGCAGCCGTCACGGGCCTCGTTCCTTCGCAGCTGGACGATCCGCCAACCCTCGGTATCGTGCTGGATAACTGTTCTCGCAGTCAAGAAAGGGGCGCCCGCCGATGGACGCCGCAGACATCGTCGAGATCAACCAACTGCTCGCCAGGTACGGCCACCTGATCGACGCCGGCAGCTGGGAGCGGTTCGACGAGGTGTTCGTACCGGACGCTGTGCTGGACTACCGCAACTGCAGCATGAACGTCCTCGACGTGCTGCACGGGCTGGACGCGGTAGTGGCGGTCTTCCGCGCGGCGAACCACCCGTCGGCGCATCACTGCACCAACGTCTACGTATACGAGGACGACGGCGCCGTCCGGGTGAAGAGCAAGTGGTTCGTCCCGTACACCCGCGAGCGGCACCAGCCGCACCGGTGGTACGGCGGCGACTACGACGACGTGGTGACCCGCACCGAGGCCGGGTGGCGGATCCAGTCCCGCACCTGCACGGCGCGGTGGCAGTACACGACCGACCCCGAACCGCTGCCGGCCGGCCGCCATACCTGGTGACCCCGGCCAGGGAGGATTCCGCATGCTCCTGGGCATCGACGAGTATCCGTTCCACCAGATCACGCAGCCCTTCGCGGCGGTCGGGACGAGCGACGCGGCGTGGAACGACGGGCATTACGTCTGCTTCGCCGACGCCGCGGGCAGTGTGTGCGTGGCGTCGAGTGTGCGGCTCTACCCGAACAACGACGTCCTGGACGGCTTCGTGTGCCTGCGCCACGACGGCAGGCAGTACAACGTCCGGCTGTCCAGGCGGCTGCGCCCTGATCTTGAACACCTCGGTGTCGGGCCGCTGCGCCTGGAGCTCGTGCAGCCGCTCAAGACGGTGCGACTGGTGCTCGAGGCCGGTGACATTGCCAGGGACCTCGGCGTCGAGCTCGACGTCACCTGCGCCAGCACGGTGCTGCCCTACCTGGACCCCGTCGAGGTGAACCGGGTCGACGGCCGGCTGGTGAGCGAGCGCGCCACCTACGAGGTGACCGGCCGCTGCGCCGGCTGGGTGCGCGTCGCCGGCACCACGGTCGAGCTGGACCCGCAGCGCGACTGCTTCTTTCGCAACCACTCCTGGGGCGTGCACCCTGGCCGTGGCGGGCCACGCCGGTTCGCCGCGCCGCGGCCGGGCGGGAGCCGGCGCGCTCCCGGCGTGCGGCACTGGGCACTGCTGTCCATGCCCGATCACGGCGCGTTCTTCTTCGCCGACCCGAGCGGGCGCGCGGCGTCGGGCAAGGGCGCGGTCATGTACGCCGACCGGGCGGTGCCGCTGCGCTCCGCGGAGCCACACGTGGAGTTCTACGACGGCGGCCGGCGGCTGCGGGGCGGATGGTTCCGCCTGACTGGCGGTGACGGCACGGTGCGCAGGTACCAGATGGCCGACCTGGGCTGGGTGTACTGCCAGGGCGGTGGCTACTTCGGCGGCTTCGACGACGGCCTGGGGCAGGGTGTCTACCGCGGCGACTTCCACAGCGAGGGCGAGGTGTGGGACGTCAGTGACCCGACGCTCGTCCGTGACGCCGCGGGGCGGGAGTTCGAGTTCGAGCACGCCTGGGCGGAGAACTTCGTCCGCCTGACCTGCGATGGCCAGCAGGGTCTGGCCCACTACGAATGCGTCGTGATCGAGGCACCCTAGTCGCGGCTCTCAACGCTGTTCGCCCCGTGAAAGGGCGATCAACCCAGCGTGCTGCCGACCTTGGCTGATTCGAACTCCTCGCCGCGCGATATGAAGTAGCGCCGGATGTCGCGTGCCAGGCGCGGGTAGGGCCCGATCGCGGCACGAAACTCGGCGATGTACGGCATCTCGAAGTGCTCGACGAGGTCCGGCCCGGACGTCCACCGCTCGAAGACGATGATCCGCCCGGCATCCTCTGGATCGGCGCAGACGGTGTAGTCCAGGCAGCCCGGCTCCTCCCGGCTGGCCACGGCGACGTCGATGAACGGCGCGAGCACCTTGTCCCGGTTCTCCCCATAGTCCATCCAGCCGGCGATAATGAACTCTTCCGCCATG
The DNA here is from genome assembly GCA_036506875.1 of Kribbellaceae bacterium. GTDB lineage: Bacteria > Actinomycetota > Actinomycetes > Propionibacteriales > Kribbellaceae > DASRHY01. The sequence goes on from DASXRB010001005.1 coordinate 14,578, forward strand.
GCAGCCCTCCTTACTAGTGACCGCCTCAAGTTACCGTGCCGGCGGATCTTGGCAAGAGGCTATTGCGCGACCGCTGCCACCTGGCGGAGGCTTACCGGGGCCCGTATCCACATACCGGCGCCGTGGAGGCATCGTGACCGATCAGAAGTGGATCATCGACACCGTCCCCAGCAGGCGATTCCCGGTCTACACACGGCTGAACGCGAACGACGTCATGCCGGATCCGATCACGCCGCTGGCCGCCAGCCTGGTCTGGACGCCGGAGATCCTCCCCGGCTGGGCGAGCGGCTACGTACGGCTGGACTCCTTCACACCGGAGGAGATGAGCGGCGAGGAGTACGCGCCGTCCGGCGGCTTCTTCTACGGCTACCTGTACGTGAACATGACCACGGTCCGGGTCATCGGCGTCCGGGCGGGCATTGGTTCCGAGGGCATCGACGCGGCCTTCTTCACCCACCCCAACCCGCCGCCGCACAAGTCCAGCCCGAGCGACATCAACGAGACGCTCTCGGCGAAGATGGCCGGGCGGGTGCAGTGGACGCTCACCACGACCGCGATCCCCGAACTCGAGGAGGAGCGGGAGTTCGCCGACCGGATCCGCGCCCAGCGTCCGGACCTGACAACGTGCTCGAACGAGGTGCTGGTCACCTGGGCCCGGTCGCTGGCGCCGGTGCAGCGGTTGTTCTGGGGCCGGGGCTACGTCATCGCCAGCAACCAGGCTGCGCTCGGCCCCGGCATCATCTCCTCACTGGTCGGTGCCGCCGACCCAAGCCTGGCCATCAAGGTCATCGGCAGTGCCGGCGACGTCGACTCCGCGCTGCCGTCGTACGCGCTGTGGGACCTGTCGCGGCAGGTGCGCTCGGACGCCGCACTGAGCGCCGAGTTCGACAAGGGCGACGAAGAGCTGCTCAAGCGGCTGGAAGCCGACCACCCCGGCTTCGCGACCAAGTTCCGTACCTTCCTGCACGAGTTCGGCTACCGCGGGCCGTCGGAGTGGGACATCGGCATGCCGTCCTGGGAGACCCAGCCGGAGCTGCCGCTCGCGCTCATCGGCCGGCTGCGCCACCTCGACGACGACGCGTCGCCCGCCCTGAGAAAGGAGCAGCGGGCGGCCGAGGCGGCCGAGGCCCTGCAGAAGGCGCTGGAGATCCTCGGCGACAATGCGGAGGCGGTGCAGACGCTGCACCTGGCCATCGGGTCGGCACGCCGCTTCGCCGCCTGGCGCGAGCGCGGCAAGTCCAATGCGGTGAAGGTGCTCAACGAGATCCGGGTGGCACTGTACGAGCTGGGCCGTCGGCTGGTCGCGAACGGCGAGCTGGACGATCAGCGTGAGGTCTTCATGGCGCTGGAGTCCGAACTCGACGTCCTCACCACCCACGCCGCGGACCTGCGCGACACGCTGCGGGCGCGTGAGGAGCAGTGGAAGAAGCTCTTCGACGTCGTGCCACCAGACTTCGTGGTAGGCGGCGAGCCGATGCCGCTGCTGTCGGAGCTGATGCGCAAGGACGGCGAGCGGGGGGCGACGGTGCGGCCCGGCGACGTCCTCACCGGCGCTCCGGCGTCCGCCGGCGTCGCGCGCGGGCGCGCGCGGGTCGTCCGGGACATGTCGCAGATCGCATCGTTCGAACCCGGCGAGATCCTGGTTGCGCCGCAGACCGACCCGTCCTGGACGCCGCTGTTCATGGTGTCCGCCGGCGTGGTCGTCGACGTCGGCGCGATGGGCAGTCACGCCATGATCGTCAGCCGCGAGCTGGGCATCCCGTGCGCGGCCGGCGTCAGCGGCGCGACCAGCCGCATCCCGGACGGCACGCTGCTGGAGGTCGACGGTTCCACGGGCACGGTGACCGTTCTGGAAGGCTGATGGGCACTCCGCAGTACATATCCGGGCTCGACTTCGACCAGGAGCTGCGCGCCGACGCCTTGGCGCTCATGCGCCGCTTGGTCGCGAACTTCGAGCACAAGACCACCGACCAGGCGCCCGACCAGTACGTCGAACCCATCGCGAACTACCGTGACCCGCAGCTCTGGACACGGGAGATGGCGGCGATCCACCGGCGGGTGCCGCTGCCGGTCGCGCTCTCGTGCGAGCTACCCGAGCCCGGCACGCACAAGGCGATGGACGTGGTCGGCCACCCGGTGCTGCTCACCCGTGACCGGTCGGGAGTCGCGCACGCGATGCTGAATGTGTGCCGGCACCGGGGCGGGGAGCTGGTGCCAGCGGGGCTCGGCAAGACCAACCGGCTGACCTGCCCGTACCACGCGTGGTCGTACGACCTCGGCGGGCGCCTCATCGGCGTGTACGGCGAGGAGACTTTCGGGCCGGTCGACCGCGGGGCGATGAGCCTCATCACGCTGCCGGTGGCCGAGCGGGCCGGGTTCATCTTCATCAGCCTGGACCGCGAGACCACCATCGACCTGGACGCCTGGCTCGGCGACCTCGCGCCGCTGCTCGACGGGCTCGCGCTGGACCGCTGCTTCCACCACAGGACCACGTACCTGCCCGGGCCCAACTGGAAGCTCGTCGTGGACGGCTACCTCGAGGGGTACCACTTCGCGTCGCTGCACCGGACGACGGTGTTCCGCACCAACCACTCGAACATGGCCACCTTCGACGCATACGGCCCGCACATGCGCGTCGCCTTCGCGCTGCGGACCATCGGTGCGTCGGTTGGGGCCGCCGAGGCGACGTGGCAGCCGGCAACCAGCGTCGGGCCGATCTACTGGCTGTTCCCCGGCATCGCGATCGCCGGCGGCTGGCGGCGGCTGGTCGAGGTCTCGATCGTGCTGCCCGGCACGTCCTGGGACACCTCGATGACCGAACAGCACACGCTGTTGCGGCATCCGCCGGTCGACGACGACGAGGTCAAGCAGGCCGACCACGCGAGCGCCTGGTTCTACGAGGTCACCCTGGACGAGGACTACCGCACCGGGGAGGGCATCCAGCGGGGACTCGCGGCCGGCGGCGACGGCCAGTTCGTCTTCGGCCGGAACGAGCCGGGGGTGCAGCACTTTCACCGCACGATCGCGCAACTGCTCGCGGTGGCCGCGCGCTGAGAAATTCAGCGGCCGGTCGAGCTCCAGCCGGCCATCACTTCGATCTCCCGGTCGCGGCGCTGCTCGAGCAGTTGCTCGCCCCGGGCGACCAGGTCCGGCAGCCGCCCGGTCACCGCGGCCTCCAGCGCGGCGGAGAACGCCTTGCCCGCCACGCAGTACGCCTCGACCACGGCGTCGAGATGCAGGTCGTGCCGTGGCGCCGCGGCGAGCGCCTCGGCGGCGGACCGGACGGCCTCGTCGCCGGGCACGGCGGCCCGCACGGCGTGGACATAGTCGTCGATGGCTGCGGTTTCGTCGAGCATCCAGGCGATCTCGTGCGCGGCCCGGACGGCCGTGTTCTTCAGCACCGCATCCAGCATGATGACGCGCACCTGTGCGGTTTCGTCGCTGAGCGCCGGCAGGACGCCCTCCATGAGTTCGCGGCAGCAGTCCAACAGGATCTGCTCCGTGGTCGGTCGGGACAGCACAGCCGCTCCACTCAGCTCGCAAGGCGGCGCGCGATGTCGAAGAACCGGTGCATCGCGTCCGAGATGGC
>DASXRB010001006.1:0-4856 GCA_036506875.1 Kribbellaceae bacterium
GACCTGCTGGTCCTGGACGAGGCCACCTCGGCCGTCGACCCCGGCACCGAGGTCCGCATCAACGCGGCCCTCGAGCGCCTGATGTCGGGCCGTACCTCGGTGACGATCGCGCACCGCCTGTCCACCGCCGAGGCCGCCGACGAGGTGCTGGTCTTCGACGACGGCCGCATCGTGGAACGCGGCCCGCACAGCGCCCTCGTGGCGGCAGGCGGCGTCTACTCCCGCCTGCACGCCAGCTGGATCGCCCAGCGCACCGCCGTCTGAGGCCCCTCAGGCGGTAGTCTCGCGGGCCCTGATCTCGGCGGACCACGCGGTCATCTCGGACCGCAGCTGTGCCGCTTCGTCCGGGCCGGCGCCGTACCGGTCGTAGACACCGCGCAGCTTGCAGCCGACGCTGTCGTTGACATGAAGGGCGGGCCGAAGTCCATCTCGACCGGTGGTTGCTCGCGGTAGTCGAGACCCATGTCGAGTTCGGTCTGCCGGCCGTCGCTGCCGGTGAGCGTCATCCGGGCGAAGTGCTGTGACTTGCTCCGGAGATCGACCCGGTAGCCGGCCGATTCGTAGGCTTGCCGTACGTCCGCCACGGCGCTGTCGATGTCGAGCGCCCCGTCGTCGGTGAACAGGTCGACGCCGTGCGCCTGGCGCGTTCCCAGGCCATACGCGTTGAACGCCTGGCTGCCGCCGAGGACGAATCCACGGTCTCGCAGCTGCGACACGCCGATGCGGATGATCCGCTCGTGCTCCGGATCCATCGCCGTCACGGGACGCGCGGCTCGATGGCGGCGCGTTCGGGGAACCGTTCATGCCATCGCTTGAAGCACCAGCGCGGCAGGTGGAGATGCGGCCACAGCGCCAGCAGCATGTCCCGGTTGAGGTAGGTCGCCAGTTGCTCCACGGTCGTCGCATCGCTGATGACCCGGACGTACATCGACACCCTGCTGCTCGGGTCGTCGAGGTCGTACCGACGCCCGGTCGGCTCGATCAGCTCCGGCAGCTCGATGATTCCTGTCGTCGGGCCTGTCAGGTCGTCGAGCGAGTCCGGCACCGCGTAGGGGATCCGGCTCGCGAAACTGTCACCCGGCTTCAGCAACCCGCTGTCATCGTTCACGTGCTCAGTATCACCGATCGGCGGATCACGTTTACCGTCGAGCACAGCGGGCATGGGGCACGGGACCATGGACTCGATCGATGAAGGAGAGCTTGTGCTCACCCTCACGGAGAACGCGACCACTGTCATCAAGAGCATCACCGGCGCGGACGTCGCGCCGTCACAGGCGGGGGTACGGATCTCGCAGGAGGATCCGGCCAGCGCCGCGCTGGCGCTGAACACAGCCGACGCACCACTGCCCGGGGACGAGGTGGTGGAGGACCACGGCGCCCGGGTGTTCCTGGACCGCGGCGCCGCCGACACGCTGGACGACAAGGTGCTGGACGCCGCGATCGACCAGCAGGGCGGGGTGGAGTTCACCGTCATCCCGCAGGCCGCCAGGCCGAGCTCCGACGGGCAGCGCCCGAGCTAGCCGCCCTGCCCGCCGATTCGTACATGCCCGGAGTTGTCACACAATCCTGGGCATGTACGGATCGCCCGAGTCTTCCTGGAGACTGCCCGGCCGTCGCGGTCCTACCCGGCCCTCGAGTCCGCGACGGTGTCGGCCGCGCGGAGGACGCGGAGGACGTTGCCGCCGGCAAGCTTCGCGAGGTCGTCGTCGCTCCAGCCGCGGTCGGCGAGCGCCTCGAACAGCCGCGGGTACGACGACACGTCGGGCAGCTCGACCGGGAACATCGGGCAGCCGTCGTAGTCGCCGCCGAGCCCGAGGTGGTGGACCCCCGCCACCTCGCGGACGTGCTCCACGTGCCGCACCACGTCGTCGAGGGTCGCCTCCGGCCGGGTGTCGGCGTACTCGGCCATCACCGTGTTCATCGTGGCGTAGTCGCGCGGGTCCGCCCCCTTGGACACCGCGACCTCCTTCATCTTCTCCGACCACTCCGCCACCGCCGGCGAGACGAAGAACGGCACGAACGTCACCATGCACACCCCGTCGTTCGCGGCCAGCGACTCCAGCACGTCGTCGGGCACGTTGCGCGGCACGTCGCACACCGCCCGGGCCGACGAGTGGCTGAAGATCACCGGCGCCGCCGTCACCCGCAGCGCGTGCCGCATGGTGTCCGCCGACACGTGCGACAGGTCGACCAGCATCCCGATCCGGTTCATCTCCGCGACCACCTGCTCGCCGAAGTCGTTCAGCCCGCCCAGCACCGGCTCGTCGGTGGCGGAGTCCGCCCACGGCACGTTGTCGTTGTGCGTCAGCGTCATGTACCGCACGCCCAGCGCGCGCATCATCCGCAGGGTGCCGAGTGACGAGTCGATCGAGTGCCCGCCCTCCATGCCCATCAGCGAGGCGACCCGCCCGGACCGGAAGACCGCCGACACCTCGTCCGCTGTCACCGCCAGGCCGAGCCGGTCGGGATAGCGCGCCACCAGGCGTCGTACGAAGTCGATCTGCTCGAGGGTGTGGCGCACCGCCGTACCGCCGTCGGTGTCGGTGGGCACCCACAGCGACCAGAACTGCGCCCCCACCCGACCGGCCGCCAGCCGCGGCAGGTCGGTGTGCAGCTTGGGCTCACCGGCGGCGAGATCGGTGGAACCGAGGTCGTAGCCGCCCAGCGCGCGGATCGCCCACGGCAGGTCGTTGTGGCCGTCGATCAGCGGGTGGCGGCCGAGCAGGCCGGCGATCCGGGCGGCGGTCGTCATGCGCCCCATCCTGTCAGGGGAACACAGGCTCGGGGACAATGGCGCGGTGAGCTCACCAGCCATCGAGGACCTGCGGTACGACGACGCCGGCCTGATCCCTGCCGTGATCCAGCAGCACGACACGCGTGAGGTGCTGATGGTCGGCTGGATGGACGCCGAAGCCGTACGACGCACCGCCACCACCGGGCGGACCACGTTCTGGTCCCGCAGCCGGCAGGAGTACTGGGTGAAGGGCGAGACCAGCGGCCACCGCCAGCACGTCAAGCAGGTGCTGGTGGACTGCGACGCCGACACCCTGCTCGTCCTCGTCGACCAGGAGGGCCCGGCCTGCCACACCGGCACCCGGTCCTGCTTCGAGCACGGCGAGATCGAGGTGGCCTCGTGACCGCGACGCCGGACCTGGAGACCTTCCGGGAGTACGCCAAGGACCGCCGCGTCATCCCGGTGACGCGGCGGCTGCTGGCGGACGCGGAGACGCCGATCGGGGTGTACGGCAAGCTCGCCGCGGAGCGCCCCGGCACGTTCCTGCTGGAGTCCGCCGAGCACGGCGGCGTCTGGTCGCGGTACAGCTTCGTCGGCGTCCGGTCGGCGGCGACGCTGACCGAGCGGGACGGCCAGGCGGTCTGGGCCGGCCACCCGCCGGTCGGCCTGCCCGACCACGGCGACCCGCTGCGCGCGCTGCGCGAGACGCTGGAGATCCTGCACACCCCGCGCCTGCCGGGACTGCCGCCGCTGACCGGCGGCATGGTCGGCTTCCTCGGGTACGACGCGGTGCGTCGGCTGGAACGTCTGCCGGACACGACGACCGACGACCTGGGCCTGCCCGAGCTGACGTTCCTGTTCGCCACCGACCTGGCCGCGCTGGACCACGAGACCGGCGAGATCTGGCTGATCGCGAACGCGGTCAACTGGGACGACTCCGACGAGCGCGTCGACGAGGCCTGGGCGGACGCCGTACGACGCCTCGACCAGATGGAGGCCGACCTGGCCCGGCCCACCCCGTCGTACGTGGTGAACGCCGACCGCGGCGCCGAGCCGTCGCCGTACCGGCAGCGGTCGAGCGCGGAGTACCGCGAGGCCGTGGAGCACGCCAAGGAGGAGATCCGGGCCGGCGAGGCGTTCCAGATCGTGGTGTCGCAGCGGTTCGAGCTGGCCACGCAGGCGAGCGCGCTGGACATCTACCGGGTGCTGCGGTTCTCCAACCCGAGCCCGTACATGTACCTGGTCCGGCTGGACGGGTTCGACATCGTCGGGTCCAGCCCGGAGGCGCTGGTGAAGGTGACCGACTCGAAGGTGATCCTGCACCCGATCGCCGGCACCCGGCGGCGCGGCACGACGCCGGAGGAGGACCACGCGCTGGAGGAGGAGCTGCGCGCCGACGCCAAGGAGCGCGCGGAGCACCTGATGCTGGTCGACCTGGGCCGCAACGACGTCGGCCGGGTCTGCGCGCCGGGCACCGTCGAGGTGGTCGACTTCATGGCGGTGCGGCGGTACAGCCACGTGATGCACCTGGAGTCGACGGTGACCGGGCGGCTGGCGGCGGGCAAGACCGCGTTCGACGCGCTGACCGCGGCGTTCCCGGCCGGAACGTTGTCGGGGGCACCGAAACCGCGCGCGATGGAGATCATCGACAAGCTCGAGGTGAGCCGGCGCGGGGTGTACGGCGGGGTGGTCGGCTACCTGGACTTCGCCGGCGACGCGGACACCGCGATCGCGATCCGGACCGCGGTGCTGCGCGGCGGCACGGCGTACGTGCAGGCGGGCGCGGGCATCGTCGCCGACTCGGACCCGGTCGCGGAGGACCTGGAGTGCCAGACCAAGGCCGCCGCGGTGCTGTCGGCGATCGCGGTCGCCGAGACCTTCAGCCCTGTGTGTGCGCACGTCGCCGGGGAATCGGCTCGGAAGTAGGCGATTCGTGAACACGCGTGGTGGGCAGCGGTACGTCGACCTGCTGGTGCTCGGCGGCGTCGCGCTGCTCGGGCTGTCGGCGTACCTGACCTGGGTGCGCGCCGATCCCGGCGGCGGGCGGGCGGTCGTCGAGCTGAGCGGGTACGACGTGACGCACGCGCCGGCCACCGTGGCGCTGGCATCCGCGGTCGCGACG
>DASXRB010001007.1:0-12593 GCA_036506875.1 Kribbellaceae bacterium
GTCAAGCAGTCGAACGGCCAGATCGAGGCGGTCGGCAAGATCTACGACGCCGCGCCGTACGGCATCGTGATCCCGAAGGCGGAGACGGCGTTCGCCCAGGCCGTGGTCGAGGCGCTGAAGGCGTGTGCCGCCGACGGCAGCTACAAGGCGGCTCTTGCCAAGTGGGGCAACGAGTCCGGCGGCATCAGCAACTTCGCCGTCAACCCGTGACATGAGCACCGTGACTGAGTCTCGCCCGGTCGGCTCGGCAGCCGACCGGCCGGGCGAGATCCGTGCCATACCGGTTCGTCACCCGGGCCGATGGGTCGCCATCGCGGTCATCGTGGTACTGACCGGCATGCTCGTCCACCTGCTGGTGACGAACGACGCCTTCGACTGGCACTTCGTCTTCAAGGCGATGAACCAGAAGCCGGTGATCAACGGCTTCCTGAAGGGGACGCTTCTGGTCACCGGGCTGTCGATGGTGGTCGGGGTGGTCGGCGGCATCGTCCTGGCGGTGATGCGGCTGTCGGACAACCCGATCCTGTCGGGGGTGTCCTGGGTCTTCACCTGGTTCTTCCGCAGCGTGCCGCGGTACATCCTGCTGTTCACGATGGGCACCCTGGGCATCCTGTTCCAGCAGGGCATCTCGTTCGGTGTCCCGTTCGACTGGAAGATCATCGACTGGCTCGGGCTGTCCGGTGACTGGCGCTTCCTCAACCTGGACGCGAACGAGATCTTCACCGGGATCATCGCCGGTGTGATCGGCCTCGGGCTGTCCGAGGCGGCGTACATGGCCGAGATCGCCAGAGCCGGCATCCTCAGCGTCGACAAGGGCCAGGCCGAGGCCGCTCAGGCGCTGGGAATGGGCAGCGGCAAGACGATGCGGCGCATCGTCCTGCCGCAGGCGATGCGGGTCATCGTCCCGCCGACCGGCAACGAGACCATCGCGATGCTGAAGGACACCTCGCTGCTGCTCGCCGTACCGGTGATCAGCGAGACCTTCTACCAGCTGCAGTCGATCGGCAGCACGTACTACAAGACCTTCCCGATCGCGGTCGCAGCGACGTTGTACTACCTGGGCGCGACCAGCGTGCTGATGGTCGGCCAGTACTTCCTCGAGCGGCACTTCGGCCGGGGCTTCGGCACCAAGGCGCCGAGGGCGCCCAGGCCGGCCGGCGTTCCGGCCGCCGTGCCGCCAGGCGGCGCGGGAGGCGTCTGATGACCGACACACAGGCAGTGACCGAGAACGCGGCGGAGAAGGACGCACCGCTGGTGCACGCCGTGAACGTGAGCAAGTCGTTCCACCACAACCCGGTGCTCCGGGGCATCGACATGGATGTGAACAAGGGCCAGGTGGTCTGCCTGCTCGGCCCGTCCGGGTCGGGCAAGACCACCTTCCTGCGCTGCATCAACCAGCTCGAGACCATCGACGGCGGCCGGATCTGGGTGGACGGCGAGCTGATGGGGTACGCCGAGCGCGACGGCAAGCTGTACCGCCTGAAGAACAAGCAGATCGCCGCCCAGCGGCGCGAGATCGGGATGGTGTTCCAGCGGTTCAACCTGTTCCCGCACAAGACGGCGCTGGAGAACGTCACCGAGGCTCCGACCCAGGTCCGCGGCGAGTCGAGGAAGGCCGCCCGGGAACGTGCGATGACGCTGCTGGACCGGGTCGGCCTGGCGGACAAGCACAACACCTATCCCGCCCAGCTGTCCGGCGGGCAGCAGCAGCGGGTGGCGATCGCCCGGGCCCTGGCGATGCAGCCGAAGCTGATGCTGTTCGACGAGCCGACGTCGGCGCTGGACCCGGAGCTGGTCGGCGAGGTGCTCGCGGTGATGCGGGAGCTCGCCGACGACGGCATGACGATGATCGTGGTGACCCACGAGATGTCGTTCGCCCGGGAGGTCGCGGACACCGTCGTGTTCATGGACGGCGGCGTCGTGGTCGAGGCGGGCCCGCCGAAGGACGTCCTCGGCAACCCGCAGCACAACCGGACGAAGGCGTTCCTCAGCCGCCTGCGCTCCGAGCACGAGCACCCGTAAAGCGCCGGGGCCGCGGCCACAGCCGCAGCAGTACGACGGCCAGCAGGTCGGAGTCCGGGACAGCGCCGAGCGACCAGGAGTCGACTCCCTCGCCCGGGTTGTCCCGCTCCACCCACCAGCCGCCGTCCGGCTCCCGGCGCAGCACCCGCTTGACCGACACCGGCCGCTCCGGAAGCCCGACCAGCACCAGGGAGCCCGGTCGCGGCCTCCCGCCGTACAGGACCAGCAACCGGTCGCCCTCGGTCAGCGTCGGGAGCATCGAGCGGCCCCGCACGACCGCCATGCCCAGCTGCCGCACCGTGCCCTCCCGGAAGTCGTCACCAGATCGGGAGTAGTGTCCAGCACTAGCTGACCTTCCCTTGCAACCGGTACGTGAGAAAGGACCTTGAATGCTCTCGCGATTCTTCGCTCGCACCATCGATGTCTCCGCGCACTGCGACCTGCCCTGTGGCGTCTACGACCCGGCCCAGGCCCGGATCGAGGCGCAGTCGGTCAAGGCGATCGCGGAGAAGCTCGCCGCCAACGACGACCCGGACTTCCGGACCCGCGCCCTGCTGATCAAGGAGCAGCGCTCGGAGCTCGTCAAGCACCACCTGTGGGTGCTGTGGACCGACTACTTCAAGCCGCCGCACTTCGAGCAGTTCCCGCAGCTGCACACGCTCGTCAACGAGGCCACCAAGCTCGCGGGCGCCGCCGGCACGAAGGGCAAGAGCGACGTCGAGACGGCCGACCAGCTGCTCGCCAAGATCGACGAGATCGCCGAGATCTTCGCCGAGACCAAGAAGGGCTGAACCTCGTCGTACGAGGTCGGATGACACACCGAGAGGCCGCGCCCGGACACGTTCCAGGCGCGGCCTTCCGTATTGTTCGCATGTTGTCTGCATGGGCAGGAAGCGCAGAATGGCAGCGACGCCCCCGGGCGTCGCGGCAGGAGGGACTGACGAGTGGGGACGAACGCACAGCCGGCCGAGGTCCGGCTCACCATCCCGGCGGACGGGGCGTACGTCGCCGTCCCGCGTGCCGTCGTCGGCAACCTCGCCGCCCGGAACGACTTCACCGTGGACGCGATCGACGACCTGCGGATCGCGGTCGACGAGGCCTGCGCGCTGCTGCTCCCCCAGGCGACCGGCGGAGTCGTGGAGTGCGTGTTCACGATCGACAAGCCGACCATGGTCGTCGAGGTGTCGGCGGACGTGCCGGAGACCTGGCACCCGGACACCACCGGCTTCGGCTGGACGGTGCTGGCGGCGCTGGTCGAGTCCGTGGTCGCGCGGAACACCGGTGGCCGGCTGGCGATCACCCTCACCGCCTCGGCTCTGTCGACGGAGAAGGCGTGACCCAACCAGACCCGGGCGGCCAGGGCGAACTGGCCGGCCTCGACGAGCCGCAGGACCTGCGCGCGAGAACCGCGGAGCTGTTCGCGATCCTGTCCGGCGCGGGCGCCGGCGACCCCGAGCACACGATGGCCAGGGACGGGCTGGTGCACCTGCACATGCCGCTCGTCGAGCACCTCGCCCGCCGCTTCCGCAACCGCGGTGAGCCGTACGACGACCTGGTGCAGGTGGCCACGATCGGGTTGATCAAGGCCGTGGACCGGTTCGACTCCGACCGCGGCGTGGAGTTCTCGACGTACGCGACGCCGACGATCCTCGGCGAGATCAAGCGGTACTTCCGGGACAAGGGCTGGGCGATCCGGGTGCCCCGGCGGCTGCAGGAGCTGCGGCTGTCGCTGACCGCCGCGACCGCGGAGCTGACCCAGGAGCTGGGCCGCGCGCCGACGGTCGGCGAGCTGTCCGAGCGGCTCGGTCTGTCCGCGGACCTGGTGATCGAGGGCCTGGAGTCGGCGAACGCCTACAACACCCTGTCACTGGACGCGCCGGACCAGAACGACGCCGACTCCAGCACGGTCCTGGACGCCCTGGGAGCCGACGACGAGGCGCTGGAGAGCGTGGAGTACCGGGAGTCCCTGAAACCGCTCCTGGCGCGCCTGGAGACCCGGGAGAAGCGGATCCTGACGCTGCGGTTCTTCCGGGGCATGACCCAGTCCCAGATCGCCGAGGAGATCGGCATCTCCCAGATGCACGTGTCCCGGCTGCTGGCCCGCACCCTGACCGAGTTGCGCGCCGGCCTGCTCAAGGACTGACGCCGGGCGTCAGAACGTGCGGCCGGCCGTCAGGGCCTCGATCGAGGACTTGAGGAAGACCGAGACCAGGGCGACCAGGGCGGCCAGGCCGAGCAGGATCGCGACCCAGGTGGTCGAGCCGCCGCGGAAGCTCCACGCGACGCCGAGCTGGACCAGCTGGGTCAGCACGGCGGGCGCCCGGCTCCAGCCCTTGGCGCGGCTCAGCCCGTACCCGACCAGGCCGAGGGCGACGCCGTACACGACCAGGAACACCGCGGTGGTCACACCCATCGTCAGCCGGCCGCCGGTGGTCGCGAACGCCTCCAGCAGGCCGAGCACGACGGCGGCCAGGCCCTCGGCTACCAGCACGGCGGCTCCGACACGGAGCGCGACCGGACTGCCCGGTCCGGAACTCGTGGCGCCTACCTCTTCCGTCCGGCGCCGAGGCGAGGAATCATTCGACACGACGTCAGCGTAGTCGTCCCGGGAGCCGCGTAACCTGAGCCCCGGCCGGGCGGTTACTTGCAGTGAACGGGTGGCGACCGCATACTGACGTTGTACGTAATACGGACAATCAAGACGATTGTGCACGCAGTGCGACATATGTGAACCTTGTGACCGACCTGACAGGATGAACCCCCTTGTTCAGGTGTCACAGGGTTGGGACGATGTAGGTGTTAGTGAAACCGTTCACAACGGATGTCATATGGACACCGCCAGCGCACCGGACCGACACCCGGCCGAACGCGTCAGACGACTGAAGAGAGATGGGATCCGCCATGGATTGGCGTCACCGGGCCGCTTGCCTCGATGAGGACCCGGAACTGTTCTTCCCCATCGGCAACACCGGGCCCGCGATCATGCAGATCGAAGAGGCCAAGCAGGTGTGCCGCCGCTGCGACGTGCGCGAGCAATGCCTGGCATGGGCGCTCGAGGCCGGCCAGGACCACGGCGTCTGGGGTGGCCTGAGCGAGGACGAGCGGCGCGCGCTGAAGCGCCGGAACGCCCGGGCCCGGATCCGGACCGCCTGACCAACCGCGGCATCCGATCAGGCCCCGCTGACGGCGGGGCCTTTTCGTGCGGTCAGTCCTTGACCGCGAGGTCGAGGGTCACCGTCGTACCGCGGCCGTCGGGGCGGGCGCCGAAGTCCAGCGTCCCGTCCAGCTCGCCGATCACCAGGGTGCGCACGATCGACAGGCCCAGGTTCCCCGAGGTCTCCGCGTCGAAGTCCGGCGGCAGCCCGCGACCGGTGTCGGACACGGTCACCCGCAGCCGCCCGAGCGAGCGGTCCGCGTGCACCTCGACGACCCCGGCCTCGGTGCCGAGCCCGTGCTCGACGGCGTTCTGCATCAGCTCGGTCAGCGCCATCGCCAGCGGTGTCGCGACCTCCGAGCCGAGCACCCCGAACGACCCGGTACGGCGCGTCTCCACCTGAGCGGGCAGGCCCGAGGCCGACACGTCGGCGACCATCGCCCGGACCTGGTCGGCGACCTCGTCGAAGTCGACGTTCTCGTCGAACGACTGCGACAGGGTGTCGTGGACGATGGCGATCGACCCGACCCGGCGGACCGCCTCGGCCAGCGCCGAGCGTGCCTCCGGGACCGTCATCCGGCGGGCCTGCATCCGCAGCAGCGCGGCCACCGTCTGCAGGTTGTTCTTGACCCGGTGGTGGATCTCGCGGATGGTCGCCTCCTTGGTGACCAGCTCGCGTTCGCGCAGCCGCAGCTCGGTGACGTCGCGCAGCAGGATCAGGGCCCCGGCATGCTCGCCGTCGGCGCGCAGCGGGATCGTGCGCAGGAACAGCGTCACCTCGCCGTTGTCGACCTCCACCTCGGCGGCGGCCTTGCCGGTGACCACCGCGGCCAGCTGCTCGTCGATCGGCTGGCTGCCGCGGATCAGCTCGCCGGTGACGGCCATCAGCCGGCTGCCGACCAGGTCGGTCATCAGCCCGAGCCGCCGGTACGCCGACAGCGCGTTCGGGCTGGCGAAGGTGACCATGCCGGCGCGGTCGACCCGGATGCAGCCGTCCCCCACCCGCGGTGACGTGGACAGCATCCGCTCCCCGCTGTACGGGAACAGCCCGTCGGCGATCATCCGCGCCAGGTCGGTCGCGCTCTGCAGGTAGGCGAGCTCGAGACGGCTCGGGGTCCGCACGCCGAGCAGGTTCGTGTTCCGGGCGATGACCGCGATCACCTGCCCGCCGGCCTCACGTCGTACCGGGATGGTCTCGACCCGGACCGGGACGTCGTCGCGCCACTCCGGATCGCCCTCGCGGCAGATCCGGCCGGCGTCGCACGCCTGGTCGAGCAACGGGCGGCGGCCGCCCGGGATGAAGCTGCCGACGATGTCGTCCGGGTACGCCGTCGGGCCGGTGGTCGGGCGCATCTGCGCGCCGGCCCAGAAGCCGAGGCCGTCGGTGTCCGGCAGCCACAGCACCAGGTCGGCGAACGACAGGTCGGCCAGCAGCTGCCAGTCCGAGACCAGCAGCTGGAGGCGCTCGAGATCCGCGGCGCCGAGCGTGGTGTGGTGTCGGACGACATCGTTCAAAGACGGCACGACACGAGCGTAGGGTGCCCTCCATCACCCACGCGGTCCCGACCCGCACCGGGTGTTGGTCAGGGCACCTTCAAGTGAAAGGATGCCGTGCGTGGAGGCAACGTACTGGCAGGACGTGATGGCCGCCGACTACGCCGTCCCGCGCGACCGGGCGCTGCCGGACCTCACCGAGGAGCTGGTCCGCGGACTTGCCAGCACCGACCCCATCATGCGGGACTCCCTCGCCTATCCGACGCTCGCCACGTGGCTGGAGCGCGGGGTGTACGACGACCTGCTGCCCGGGTTCGGGGACGGGTTGTGCGCGGGCCTCGCCTACGGCCTCGGCGAGGACGGCACCGACACCGTGTTCCGCCGATCGTTCACCGCGCTGACGCTGGCCGAGGTGATCCACCGCGACAACGCCGAGTTCCTGGTGCACGACGAGGTCGTGATGCGCTGGGGCGACCGGATCGCCACCTGGCTGCTGCGCGAGCGCGATCTGCGCGGTTACGTGGAGGGCACGGGCTGGGCCCATGCGATCGCGCACGGCGCGGACGCGATCGGAGCGCTGGCCCGGTCGCGGCACTGTGACGGGGGTGTGCTCCGGGCGCTGGTCGACGTGCTCGCGGACCGGGTCGTG
This sequence comes from Kribbellaceae bacterium, assembly GCA_036506875.1. Lineage (GTDB taxonomy): Bacteria > Actinomycetota > Actinomycetes > Propionibacteriales > Kribbellaceae > DASRHY01. The sequence continues at coordinate 7,320 of DASXRB010001007.1, forward strand.
AAGGACACGCAGTACCGCTGGGTGCACGAGGAGCACGACCGGATCGCGCACGCGGTGATGACGGTGCTGCACCGCAACATGCTCAGCAGTGACGAGCTGGAGCGGTGGCTGAAGCCGATCGCGGCGATGGCCGCGCAGCAGCCGCTGATGCACGAGACGCTGCCGGAGTGGCCGACTCCCCCGGTGTTCAACGCCCGCGGGGTGCTGCACGCGCTGCTCAGCCAGCTCGCGATCGGCGTGAAGGGGTTCCCGATCCCGGGTGACGACGAGCTGTTCGCCCGCCCGGTCGAGGCCCGCGCCGACCTCCTGCTGATGCTGACCGAGGCCGTCCGCGGCTCCCAGCCGTACATCTACCGCCCGAACCCGTCGTCGTAGGCGTTTCGGTTGAAGTACTACCTGCGCACGGCCCGCTGGCGATAGCGTTCCAGGATTGCGGTGCACATCGTTGTGCACATCATGAGGAGGAACTGTGTCGAAGTTGAATGCGGTCCGTCCCGCGCACTGGGCAGCAGGTGTCGTGCTGGCCGTTGCGATCGTCGTGCCCCTGTGGGTGTCCAGCTACGCGAAGGCGACACCGAAGTTATGGGGCTTCCCGTTCTTCTACTGGTACCAGCTGATGTGGGTGTTCATCGCCGCGGGGCTGGTGTCGTTGGCCTACAGGCTGGTGCTCTCCGAGGAACGCAAACGCCGGGCCGCTGAGGCCGCTGCCCGCGACAAGGCTGCCCGCGACAAGGCCGGGGAGGCGTGATGCACGACGTCAACTACACCCAGCTCGTCGTCGTGGTGGTCATCTTCGGACTGGTCACCGTCCTGGGCTTCATGGCCGCGCGCTGGCGCCGGTCCGGTCAGCTCGACACCCTCGACGAGTGGGGTCTCGGCGGCCGCGGGTTCGGCACGTTCGTGACCTGGTTCCTGCTCGGCGGCGACCTCTACACCGCCTACACCTTCATCGCGGTGCCCGCGGCGATGTTCGCGACCGGCGCGATCAGCGGGTTCTTCGCGGTGCCGTACACGATCATCCTGTACCCGATCATCTTCATCTTCATGGCGCGGCTGTGGTCGGTCTCGCACCGCAACGGCTACGTGACGCCGGCCGACTTCATCGGCGGCCGGTACGGCAGCCGCTCGCTGTCCCTGGCCGTGGCGCTGACCGGGATCCTGGCCACGATGCCGTACATCGCACTGCAGCTGGTCGGTATGCAGGCGGTCTTCGAGACCATGGGGCTCGGCGGTGACAACGCGCTCGCGAAGGACCTGCCGCTGCTGATCGCGTTCGCCGTGCTGGCGGCGTACACCTACTCCTCGGGCCTGCGGGCGCCGGCGCTGATCGCGTTCGTCAAGGACGCGCTGATCTACCTGGTGATCGCGGTGGCGATCCTGTGGCTGCCGCACAAGATCGGCGGCTGGGACGGCATCTTCGGCGCCGCGCAGGAGAAGCTCGCCAAGACCAACCCGAACACGAACAAGCCGGCCGGTGCCTTCATCCCGGGCGAGATGGGCTACTGGTCCTACTGGACGCTCGCGCTCGGCTCGGCGCTCGCGCTGTTCATGTACCCGCACTCGATCACCGCGGTGCTGTCCACGAAGAACCGCAACGTGGTACGACGCAACGCCGCGATCCTGCCGGCGTACTCGCTCCTGCTCGGCTTGCTGGCGCTGCTCGGGTACGTCGCGATCAAGGCGAACGTGAACGTCGTCGGGCTGGACGGCAAGCCGAACCCGCAGCTGGCGATCCCGCGGCTGTTCGACCAGGAGTTCCCGTCCTGGTTCGCCGGTGTCGCGTTCGCGGCGATCGCGGTCGGCGCGCTGGTGCCGGCGGCGATCATGTCGATCGGCGCGGCGAACCTGTTCACCCGGAACGTCTACAAGGCGTTCCTGAAGCCGGACGCCTCCCCCGCGCAGGAGGCGCAGATCTCCAAGTACGCGTCGCTGGTGGTGAAGGTCGGCGCGCTGGTCTTCGTGCTCGGCATGGACAAGACGGTCTCGCTGAACCTGCAGCTGCTCGGCGGGATCTGGATCCTGCAGACGTTCCCGGCGATCGTCGTGGGTCTGTACACGCGCTGGTTCCACCGGTGGGCGCTGCTGGCGGGCTGGGCGGTGGCGATGGTGTACGGAACGGTGGTCGCCTACCAGCAGATCAACCCGAACACCGGCAAGCACTTCGGCAGCCCGCTCGCGGAGATCCCGTTCACCGACCGGATGGGGTACATCGGGCTCACGTCGTTCGTGATCAACCTGCTGGTGGTCGTCGTCCTGACGGTCGCGCTGAAGGCGCTGAACGTTGCTCCCGGCAAGGACTCGACGCACCCGACCGACTACCGCGTAGACGCCGGCGACCCGGGCGTGCACGAACTCCCCGAGCTCGTCGACAAGGGCCCAGCGGTCTGACCGCCCCTGCGCAATTCGCCGGGTTAACCCGGCGAACTGACGGTCCGCCCCGGTTATAGCCGGGGCGGACTCGCATGTGGGCGGGTTACCCCGGCGAATTGCGGGTGGGATCGGCGGCTGCGCGGTAGACCGCCGGGTGGCCGGGGTCAGCGGAGGCGGGAGAGGAAGCGGTCGGCGTTGACGATGACGCGGGTGATGGTGCCGGCGGCGACGACGCGTTCGTCGCCGTGCGCGGCGGTGATGTCGAAGCGGACCAGGCGGCCGTCGACGTGCTGGACGACCGCGGTGACGGTGAGCAGCTCGCCGACCGGGCTGGGTGCGACGTGCTGCAGCTCGATCCGGCTGCCGACGCTGGTCGCGCCGTCGTCGAGCGCCGGCTCGATCGCGGCGCAGCTGGCCTCCTCGGCCCACGCGAGCAGCCGCGGAGTGCCGAGGACGGCGAGGCTGCCGCTGCCGAGCGCCTCCGCGGTGTCGGCCGCACTCACCTGCCGCGTCAGACTCGCGTGTAACCCGACACGCACATTCATGTAGCCGTCCAACCACTCACAGCGAGCAGAATCGCAGATGTGCTGCTGGTTCTCCTCGTGATGGTGCTCGCCGCCCTGCTCGCGCTCGCGACCGGCGGGCGGCTGTCGCGCCTCGCCGACCTGGACCTCGCCGGTCCGTGGTGGCTGGTCGCGGCGGCCGGTGTCCAGGTGCTCGGCGCGCTGGCCGGCGGTACGGCGTACCCGGTCTGCCTGCTGCTGTCCGCCGGCGTCATGGCGGTCTTCCTCGGCGGCAACCTCCGCCAGCCCGGCGTCGGCCTGCTGACCTGCGGATTCACGCTCAACGCCCTGGTGGTGCTGCTGAACGGGGCCATGCCGGTATCGCTGACCGCCCTGGCCCGGGTGGGCGTCGTACGGACCTCGGCCGAGCTCGCCCTCGACCCGCGGCATGAGGAGACCACGCGTACGACGTTACTGCCATGGCTGGGCGACGTCGTACCGGTGGCGTTTCCAGGCGCCGGGCAGGTCGTCAGCCCGGGCGACGTCCTGGTGGCCGCGGGGGCAGGGCTGATGCTGTTCACGGCGATGCGTCGTACCCCTGTCGTGCGCCTGCAGGCGTCAGACCCGGAACCACAGGCCGACCACGCGACGCCGTGAGCAGCTCTGTGGCCTGTGGATGAACTCAACGTGCACCATGGACACCATGACATCCTCGGATGGGCCAGGAGCTGACGGGAGGCTGCGCATGTCGCACGGTGTCGCGATGCCGGACCACCTGCTGACCATCGACGAGTGGGATGCGCTTGATGTCAAGGACGACGGGGATCGATGCGAGCTTGTCGAGGGTGTGCTCGTCGTGACACCTCGACCAGGACTGCACCATCAGTTCGCCGCGTACCGGTTGGTCGAGCTGCTCAACGAGCACCTTCCGGATGAGCTCCTTGCCGTGTTCGATGTGGAGGTCGCGGTCGATGAGCGCTTCCCGGCAACACTCCGCGCACCAGATGTCGTGGTGGTCCCAACAGTCGTCTACGACAGCGCACCGAAGCGGCTCAGCGGAGCCGAGGTCGTCGTGGCGGTCGAGATCGTCTCGCCTGGTACGGCCAGGACCGATCGCGTGATGAAGTTCGCCGAGTACCAGCAGGCGGGGATCGAGCACTACTGGATCGTCGATCTGGAGGCCGATGGGTCGCGCCGATTCGAGGTGTACCGCCGGGTCGGATCGTCGTACCAGCGGTTGCCGGTGATGGACGGTGACATCGTCTCGATCACGGAGCCGGCGGCGATGCGGTTCGGTATCGGCGACCTGACGCGTCGGCGCCGCAACGCGACCTGACGCCGGTCCCTGCGGCGAGTGTCAGAAGCGGAACCCGAGGCCGACCACGCGACGCAGTGACTCCACCACGACCGGGTCGAACTCGTCCGCGATCCCGAGGCTGATGCTCTCCATCGCGGTCGCCGCGCTGTCCCTGTCGCCGGCGCCGGCCAGCTGCTCGTACGCCGTGGCGACGTTGATGATGCCGCTCTCCAGCGGGATGTCCGGGTTGTTCGCGCGGCCGTCGCGGTAGGCGTCGCTGCTGTGCCGGACGATCTCGGCCACGTGGTCCAGCACCCCGGACCGCTCGATCACCTCGGCGCCGATCTCGGCTGCTTTGCGACGCTCGTCGCGGGTCCTGAGGAGCGAGGCGCCACCAGGGCTCGGGTCCGCGAGCGCGAGCTGTCCGACACCTGACAGGAGTGCGGCGTACTCCAGTGCCTCCATGCGCTTGGGTGTGAGGCCGAGGTCATTGCCCAGCGCAACAGCCAGTCTCGCGGTCCGGAGGTTCTGCCCAGGCGCACTGAAGCCGGCCACCTCGGTGGTCCGCGACATCGACCGCACCGTCGACCGGTAGGTGCGCTGCGCGTTCGCGAAGCGCCGGAACGCGAACTGGGTCAGCAGCAGCGGTACGACGACCAGCGGCGGCGCCCACAGTCCGAGGAGCGACGTACCGGCGGCGAGCAGGATGCCACTGATGCCCATGGCCATCCCGATCCGAGCGGCCACAGCCGCCTCGTCCCGCAACGCCGACGGGAACGGCCGGTTGTACCGCTCCGTCGCCTGCCCGGCGCCGACAAGCGCATCCATCGCCGTCGCGGCGAGAATCGCGAGAAGCATCGCGCCTGTCAGCGGGAATGCGTGCTGCCACGAGCCGTCCCACGTCATGCTTCGCGGCGTGACCACGCTGAACGTCGCGGCCGCGGCACCCACCGACAAGACCCGCCGGCTCGACACGACCGCATCCCACGGCAGGGCGGCGACGACGCGCGGAATGATTCCAACGGCTGTCGCGACGGCCGTGACAGCGAGGATCTGTGCGGGATCCGGGGGTATGTGTAGAGCGGGTCCGCGGAGCATGGCGTA
>DASXRB010001008.1:0-3516 GCA_036506875.1 Kribbellaceae bacterium
GCTGACCGACCACGACGGCGTGGCCAGTGTCTACCTGGTCTTCGGCGAGTTCCCGCCGGACTGCACGGGGACCACCGCGACCGTGCAGAAGACCGACGGCACCCACGTGCAGGTGGTGCCGTTCACCGAGTACGGCGGCACCGGGATGCCGCCGACCGCCACGGTCACGGCTCTGATCCCGATCCCGCTCGCCGACGGCGCCGGCGACTGGGTCGTCACGAAGGTGGCCCGCGGCACCGAGTCGCTCACGGTGTCGGTGCCGTTCCACATCCTGCGCGGCAGCACGGCGTCGATCGAGCAGCCGGCCACGGTGGTCCTCCCGGCCAAGACCACGATCACCGGAGTCGTCCGCCGCTACACCCCGACCGGCTCGCTGGCTCCGAGCGCCGGCCGGTTCGTACGCATCGACGTGGCGCCGCCGCCGGACTACGGCTGGGTGCCCAAGCAGGTGGCCACCGCCACCACCGACAGCACGGGCCGCTACCGGGCCATGATCGCCATCAGCGCGCCCGTCACGTTCCTGGCCACCGTGGACCCCGACACCCAGTACGGCGCCGCCCGCACCGGTGAGGTCACCGCGAACGTCCTGGCCAGCCTGTCACCGCTGACCGCGTCGTCCGTGGCCTACATCGGCCGCTGGTGGCGGGTCTCGGGTACCGCGTTCCCGGTGCGGCTGGCGACGATCCTCGAGCTGTGGACCGGCAGCCAGTGGGTGAGCACGCTGTCGATCGGACGGCCGGCGGCCGACGGCACCTTCACGCGCTGGTGGAAGCCCACCGCGGCCGGCACCTACCGGCTGCGGGTCCAGTTCGGCACCGACCCGCGGATCGTCAACACCCCGCTGTTCCGCGAGGTCACCGTCACCGTGCGGCCACGCCCGACCACGATCACCGGTACGGCGGACCCGACCGTCGCCACCATCATCCGGACGGGTACGAAGATGTCCACCTACGGCCACCTGTCGGTGATGTACACGACCGGGAGGACCGGGCCGTTCGCCGGGCAGCAGGTCGTCGTACAGATCAGGCCGCGGTGCAACACCGACGCGGGCTACTCGACCGTCGCGACCGCGACCACGACCAGCACGGGCTACTACTACGCGAACTGGAACGTGATCCAGGACGTCGACGTGCGGGTGGCGTTCCTGTCGCCGTACCAGTCGATCGCGTCGTCGTACCGCTGGCTGCGGGTGGTCGACGTCGCCTGACGCCGCCGGTCAGCGGCGGGTGTCGGTGACCAGGATGCGCTGCAGGGTGTCGATGTTGTCGACGCACTTGCCGGCACCGAGAACCACGTCGTACAAGGGGTTGTCGGTGATGTGGATCGGGATGCCGGTCTCGTGTCGGAGGCGCTCGTCGAGGCCCTTCAGCAGCGCGCCGCCGCCGGTGAGCACGATGCCGCGGTCGACGATGTCGCCGGCCAGCTCCGGCGGGGTCTTGTCCAGCGTCGCCTTCACCGCGTCGACGATCGCCGCCACCGGTTCCTCGGTCGCCTTGCGGATGTCGGCCGCGGAGACCTGCACGGTGCGCGGCAGGCCGGAGACCATGTCGCGGCCGCGGATCTCGGCGGTCGGCTCGTCCGCTTGGGGGAAGGCCGAGCCGACCGTCATCTTGATCTGCTCGGAGGTGGCCTCGCCGAGCATCAGCGAGTACTCCTTCTTGCAGTAGCTGACGATCGCCCGGTCGATCGCGTCGCCGGCGACCCGGATCGACTGGCTGGTGACGATCCCGCCGAACGAGATCACCGCGACCTCCGTGGTGCCGCCGCCGACGTCGACGACCATGTTGCCGGTGGCGTCGCGCACCTCGAGGTTCGAGCCGATCGCCGCGGCCATCGGCTCCTCGATGATGTAGACCTTGCGCGCCCCGGCCATGTAGCCGGCGTCGCGGACCGCGCGCTGCTCGACCGCGGTGATGCCGGACGGCACGCAGACCACGATCCGCGGCTTGGCGAAGTACCGCCGCCGGTGCACGCGCTGGATGAAGTACCGCAGCATCTGCTCGGCGGCGTCGAAGTCGGCGATGACGCCGTCTTTCAGCGGGCGGATCGCGGTGATGTTGCCCGGCGTCCGGCCGATCATCTTCTTCGCCTCGGACCCGAACGCCACCGCTTCGCGCGGGTCGTCGGTGCGGGTCGCCACCACCGACGGCTCGTTCAGTACGACGCCCCGGCCGCGCACGTACACGAGCGTGTTCGCGGTCCCCAGGTCGACCGCCATGTCACGCCCGAGCATGCTGTTCGCCATTACGCCGTACCTCTCGCTCCACGCCTGCCGTGTCGACCCCCGACCGGTTCGACGATTAGTCCCGAACGAATGTTAGGTCTCAAGGTTACGGGTCCGCCGTCGCCTTCCGCCCAGCGACACGGAGTGGCTGTATATCCCTGCCTCGGCAACCTTTTCGCGCCGCCCTGCATCGTGCGAAGTGAGAGTGTTCTCGCCCGGCCGCGGCGACACCAGCGGGTCGGCGGCCACTCCTCCGAACGCACGCTGGATGTCCGTCGGAATCCCCGCGGACACGCAGCTGCGGCGGCGTCCGACGCCGCCTCGGTACCGATCGACGCGCAGCGCCGATCGGGTCACCCGGCACCACCGCGAGGACCACAGTGATGTTCAGATCACGCATCCCGCGCTGCGCCTGCGCAGCCGCACTCACGATCACCCTCACCGCCGCGCTCGCGCCGGGCGGCCGACTTGCCGTCGCGGCCTCCGCCGAACTCCCGTGCATGAGCCAGGCCAACGGAATGGGGTTCCGCATCGACTTCCCACTCGCGCCCAACACAGTCAGCCACGTGACGCTCGTCTTCCCAGGACCTGGTGAAGGCGCTCCCGACCAGCAGCGGTTCGTCAGCCGACCGGACGGGAGCGAGAAGGAGGTCGCGACGTTCCAGGCGGCCACGTGGCCGTCCGGCGGAGTCTGGATCGGCACCCACCCGCGCGAGATGGGGCTGCGCGACGGCGGCCACTGGGTGTTGTACGACGCCTACGGCCGGCCGTGGCAGCGGTTCGTCGCCCAGTACGACGCACACTTCAGCGCAACCCAAGCCCCCACGCGGATCGTGACAGCCGGCGACCTGGTCACCGTCGGGGTCACGATGGTCGGCTGGACGGCCGAGAGCGTCGAACGGCCCGTCGTCGGCAGGCCCATCCTGATCAACTCCTACACGCCGTACTGGAAGATCGACTGGCAGCGCATCAGCGCACCGACGAACACCAGCGGCGTCGCGGCCTACTCGTTCCACATCCCCAGCAACCGCTGGATCAACATGCTGCCGTACCCGTACGGCTGCTACCTGCACTCCGGCAGTCGCGCGTCGAGCGTCCTCCACATCCTGGTCCGCAAGCGGATCACCCGGGTGGTCAGCGACCTCACGCCGACTCCCGGTCAGACCGTCCGGATCGCGGGGACCGTCTTCCCGGCGGCGACATCGCAGCCTGTCTACCTGCAGCGATGGAATGGGTCCGGGTTCGTGAGCATCGTCGCCGGCCGGACGACCCGGGCAGCCGACGGCGCCTAC
>DASXRB010001009.1:0-2666 GCA_036506875.1 Kribbellaceae bacterium
TCCGCCGGCAGAGCCGGCGGCCGCAGGGCGGCGAGGACATCGACGTGCTCGCCGAGCTGCCCGGCCCCGACGACACCGAGTACGACGCCGGCACGGCGATCAGCACGCGTGCCGCGCTGGCCCTGATCGCCAGCCTGCCGCGCGACCAGGCCGAGGCGGTGCTGCTGCGGGTCGTGATGGGCCTCGACGCCAAGCGCGCCGCGGAGGTGCTGGGCAAGAAGCCGGGCGCGGTCCGGACGGCCGCGTACCGGGGTCTGAACCGGCTGGCCGCCCTGCTCACGGAGAACGGCAGATCGCAGGTGTGACAAAACCGGCGCCCCCGGCGCTGAAGGAGATGAGATGACCGCACACCGAGACCTCGACCCGTTCACCGCCGAGCAGCTGCTCGCCGGTGTTCCGGTCGATGCCGAGTTCGGCCCGCTCGCCGACCTGCTGTCGGCGGTGGCCGTCGAGGGGTCCGCCGGCGAGCTCGCCGGCGAGGCCACGGCGGTGGCGGCGTTCCGCGACGCGGCGGGAGCGGCCCGGCCGGTCGCCGTCGCACGGTCCGCGGCCTCGAAGGCGCTCGCGATCAAGGTGGCCGTGGCGATCACCGCGGTCGCCGGCGCGGGTGTCGCGGCCGCGGCCGCGACCGGGAACCTGCCCGGTCGCAACAGCGCGCAGGTCGCCGCGGGTACGGCGCGGACCTCGGCGTCGGCCGCCGGCCGGTCGCTGATGCCGACCCAGACCCCGTCCGGCGCACCGACCGGAAGCTCCTCGTCGCGCAGCACCACCCCGTCGCGCCCCACCACCCCGACGTCGGGCTCCGGCAGGACGGCGTCGCTGTTCGGCCTGTGCGAGGCGTACGTCGCGGTCCGCGACACCGGCCGCGGCGAGACCGCACCGCCGGCCACCGCCACCCGCGAGCCCGGTCGCGACGGAACCTCGGCGCCGGACGGCCACCACTCGCAGGAGCCGGGCGGCACGCGCAGCTCCACCGAGCCGCGTCCAGGCGGCGACCGCACCAGCGGCGACCGTCCGACCACCACGCCGAGCGAGGACCGCACCGGCGGCACCGAGGCGCAGCTGCTCGAGCTGCCGGCCTTCCGCCCGCTGGTCCGCGCGGCCGGCGGCAAGGCCGGTGTGCCGGCCTACTGCGACCAGCTGCTCCAGAACGGCAAGCCCGGCGGCTCCGCGCCAGAGGGCATCGCACCGGGAAGCTCGGCGCCGATGGGCGTCGCTCCCCCCACCAGTCCATCTGTCACCCCCTCCGGCCGGCCGACGTATGGCCCCACCAGTAGTCGGCCGGCTGCCACACCGACCGGTTGGCCTACGGCCTCTCCTCCCCCCAGGGGCCGCTGAGGCAAACCGGTCAGGCGGCGGGCGGGGCCATGTGGGCGTGGCCTCGCCCGCCGCCGCTTTTCTTGTCAGCGGCGGCCGGCAGCTTCTCAGCGGCGGCGGTCTGCGGGGCTGTGCGGTCAGCGTTCGGAGGCGGGCAACTGCAGGTGTTCCCAGACCGCGCGCCAGACCGTCTTCGCGTTCTCCCCGGCGGCCAGCGCCTCGCTGACCGTCCGCCCGTCGAGCTCGGCGATGGCCTGGGTCTCCGCCCAGGTCCGCGCGTAGGCCGGGCCCAGATGGCGGTCCATCCGGGCCCAGAACTCCGTCAGCCTCATGCGCTCGCCGGGTACTTCAGCGGCCGCCACCAGGCCTCGTGGTCGCGGTACCAGGCGATCGTGTCCTCCAGGCCGGATGCGAAGTCGTGCCGCGGGGCGTAGCCGAGCTCGTCGCGGATCTTGCTCCAGTCGACCGAGTAGCGGCGGTCGTGGCCCTTGCGGTCCTCGACGTACTCGATGCTCTCCTCGCCCCTGCCGAACGCGGCCAGCAGCCGGTCGGTGAGCTCGCGGTTCGTGAGCTCGGTGCCGCCGCCGATGTTGTAGACCTCGCCGCCCTTGCCGCCGAGCAGCACCTTCGCGATGCCCTGGCAGTGGTCGTCGACGTGCAGCCAGTCGCGCACGTTCAGGCCGTCGCCGTACAGCGGGACCCGCTTGCCCTCGATCAGGTTGGTGACGAACAGCGGGATGACCTTCTCCGGGTACTGGTACGGCCCGTAGTTGTTCGAGCAGCGGGTCACCCGGACGTCCAGCCCGTGGGTGCGGTGGTACGCGAGCGCGACCAGGTCGCTGGACGCCTTCGAGGCCGAGTACGGCGAGTTGGGCTGCAGCGGGTCGGTCTCCGGCCAGGAGCCCTCCGCGATCGACCCGTACACCTCGTCGGTGGACACGTGCACGAACGGGGCCACGCCGTGCCGCAGCGCGGCCTCCAGCAGCACCTGGGTGCCGAGCACGTTGGTCACCACGAACGGCGTCGCGCCGGCGATCGACCGGTCCACGTGCGACTCGGCCGCGAAGTGCACGACCGCGTCGTGGCCGGGCAGCGCGGCGTCGACCCGCGCGAGGTCGGTGATGTCGCCCTTCACGAAGCTGTACGACGGGGAGGCCTCGACCGGGCCGAGGTTCGCCAGGTTGCCGGCGTAGCTGAGCGAGTCGAACACGGTGACCGCGACCTCGCCCAGCTCGGGGTAGCCGCCGGTCAGTGCCGTCCGGACGAAGTGCGAGCCGATGAACCCGGCGCCGCCGGTGACGAAGATCCTCATGGCCGCACCCTATGCGTCGCCGGACTGGTCCGGCCCC
>DASXRB010001010.1:0-2972 GCA_036506875.1 Kribbellaceae bacterium
GGCCGCGTCGAGGAGCTCATCGACTTCGTCACCGCGGACTGAGGGTAGTACGGCGATCGTGCGGGCCGCGGCGCGGTCATCCACGGACCTCATTCGGCAGCTGCACATCGGCAGCGGTGTGCGACATCGCTGTCGATGTGCAACTCGCAGGCGCGGTGCCGAACTCCTCCGGCACCCCGCGCCGCCGCACCTCAAGGCAGGAGGTCGCGGACCACGGCATCGGCGAGCAGCCGGCCATGGCGGGTGAGCACGGCCCGCCCGGCCGTGCCCGCGGCCACCGTGAGAAGGCCGCGCGTGGCGGCATCCGCGGCGGCGGCGCGCCCGGCGTCGTCGAGCGCCTCGAGCGGCAGGCCTTCGCGGAGCCGGATCTCGAGCAGGACACGCTCGACCCGGCGGGTCTCGGCGTCCAGGACCTCGCGGGCGTGGGCCGGGCTGACGCCCGCGGCCAGGCGGTCGCCGTACGCCGTGGGGTGCTTCACGTTCCACCAGCGCACGCCGCCGACGTGGCTGTGCGCGCCCGGGCCGATCCCCCACCAGGTGTCGCCGCGCCAGTAGAGCTCGTTGTGCCGGCAGCGGGCGTCCGCGTCCCGGGCCCAGTTCGACACCTCGTACCACTCCAGCCCGGCCGCCGACAGCAGGTCGTCGGCGAGCACGTACTTGTCGGCCAGGTCGTCGTCGTCCGGCATCGGCAGCTCGCCACGCCGGATCCGGCGCGCCAGCTGGGTGCCGTCCTCGACGATCAGCGCGTACGCGCTCACGTGGTCGGGCCGCGCGGACAGCGCCTGCTCCAGCGACGCCCGCCAGTCGTCGTACGACTCCCCCGGCGTGCCGTAGATCAGGTCCAGGTTCACGTGCTCGAACCCGGCCGCCTTCGCCTCCGCGACGGCCACGAGCGCCCGCCCGGGCGTGTGTTGCCGGTCCAGCACCTTCAGCACGTGCGGTGCCGCGCTCTGCATCCCGAAGCTCACCCGGGTGAACCCGGCCCCCAGCAGCGCCTCCAGGTAGGCCGGATCGACCGACTCCGGGTTCGCCTCCGTCGTCACCTCGGCGTCCGGCGCCAGCCCGAAGTTCTCCCGTACGGCGCCGAGCATCGCGGCCAGGTCACCGGCCGGCAGCAGTGTCGGCGTACCCCCGCCGAAGAACACCGTGTCCACCGGCCGGTCCACCCCGCGCAGCACCCGCCGCGCGAGCTCCACCTCGCCGATCGCGGTCTTCGCGTACGACGCCTGGGACGCGCCGCCACCGAGCTCGGTCGCGGTGTACGTGTTGAAGTCGCAGTACCCGCACCGCGTGGCGCAGTACGGCACGTGCAGGTAGAACCCGAACGGCCTGCCGGCGGCCTCGGCGAGCGCCGCGTCCGGCAGGGCCCCGTCCGCGGGAGGGGTCTCGCCGTCCGGCAGCTGCGATGGCACCAGGCCATCGTACGTTCGGCCTCAGTCGTACATGCTGTCCAGGATGTCCCGGTAGGAGTCCTCGACCGCCTTGCGCTTGAGCTTGAGGCTCGGGGTCATCTCGCCACCCTCGACGGTGAGGTCACGGTCGAGGATGGCGAACTTCTTGACCGTCTCCCACCGGTTCAGACCGGCGTTGAGCTGGTCGACGTACCCCTGCACCATGGCCCGCGCCGCGTCCGACGTGACGATCTCCGCGTACGACCTGCCGGCCATCCCGTTGTGCTCGGCCCAGTCCGCGATGCCGTCCGGGTCGAGCGTGACCAGCGCCGTGACGAAGTTGCGGTCGTTGCCGTGCACCACGAACTGGCTGGCGTACGGGCAGATCGTCTTGAACTTGCCCTCGATCACCTGCGGCGCGACGTACTTGCCGCCGGAGGTCTTGAACAGGTCCTTCTTCCGGTCGGTGATGACCAGGAACTCGTCGTCGAAGTGCCCGATGTCACCGGTGTGGAACCAGCCGTCCTCGGTCAGCACCTCGGCGGTCAGGTCCGGCTTGTTGTGGTAGCCGCTCATCACGCCGTCGCCCTTGACCAGGATCTCGCCGTCCTCGGCGATCTTGACCTGGGTCGCCGGGAAGGCCGAGCCGACGGTGCCGAGCCGGTACTTGTCGGGCCGGTTCAGGCAGGTGCCGGCCGACGTCTCGGTCAGCCCGTAGCCCTCCAGGATCAGCAGCCCGGCGGCGTGGAACCACTCGGCCAGCGTCTTGTCCAATGCGGCCGCGCCGGACACGAAGAACCGGATCCGCCCCCCGAACCGCTCCCGGATCTTGGACAGCACCAGCTTGTCCGCGACCGCGAACTGCGCCGACAGCACCCGGCCGGGCTCCTTGCCCTGCTGGCGCAGCGCGGAGACCTGCTTGCCGACCCCGAAGGCCCAGTTGAACAGCTTGGCCTTCGGCCCGCCCTCCTGCTCGATCATCGTGACGATCCGCGCGTGCGCCTTCTCGAAGATCCGCGGCGCGGCGCCCATGAACGTCGGCCGTACGACGGCCAGGTTCTCGACGATCTTGTCGACCCGGCCGTCGATCGCGGTGGCGAAACCGATCTGCAGCTGGGTCGCGAGCAGGTCCGCGCCGAACACGTGCGACAGCGGCAGCCAGAGGAACTGCAGGTCGTCCGGTCCGAGCACCCGGGTGCCCTCGATCGCGGCGCCCTCGTACGTCCAGGCCTTGTGCAGCAGCCGCACGCCCTTCGGGCGGCCCGTCGTACCGGAGGTGTAGATCAGGGTGCACAGGTGGTCCGGCTCGATCGCGGCGATCCGGTCGTCGACCGCGTCCGGGTGGTCGGCCAGGTAGGCGTCACCGAGCTTGTCGAGGTCGGCGACGGTGATCACCCAGTCGCCGTCCCTGCCGTCCGGCTCGCCGTCGATCAGCACCACCTTGGACAGCGACGGCAGCTCCGAGCGGTGCTGGCGCAGCTTGTCGACCTGGGTGGTGTCCTCCGCGAACACCACCCGCACGTCGGCGTCGGACACGATGTAGGCCACGTCCCCGGCCATCGTGGTCGGGTAGATCGTCGT
>DASXRB010001011.1:0-2022 GCA_036506875.1 Kribbellaceae bacterium
GACGCGCAGCCGGTCCGCGTCCGCACCGCCGCTGTCGAGCTGGTAGTAGTACGGCACACCGGGGTCCAGCACGGTACCGACGCCGCCGACGTCGAGCAGCTCAACCTCCTGGCGCAGCAGCGCGCGGTCGGCACCGAACACGGTCCGCACGGTCCGCCGGATGACCTCCCGCGGCCGCCCGTCGATCACCTCGGCCACGGTGATGGTCTGCTCCCGCACCCGCCGGTCCCCGTCCGGCCGGTCGCGGTCGGCCAGGTCGTTCACGAGCAGCGCGCCGGGTACGGGTGGCGGCGGGAACGCCTCGCTGTCGTAGACCAGGTCCCCCGGTAGGAAGGCGAAGTCCCGCTGCTTGCGCCGGACCGTCACGGCGGGCGGATCCAGTACCGTCTCGCCGGGCTCGGGGAGGAATGCCCAACCCAGCCTGATCCGCCGGCCGACCAGGTCGGCGGTAGCAGTGAACCCGGCTGCCTTCACCGCTGTCCCCGCGGGTGCACGTCGAGCGCGCCGAGCGTCGGGATCTCGAACTCCCCCAGCTCGATCCGCCCCTCGGCGGGTACGTCCAGGGTGACCGCGTCGCGGAGGAACTGCGGCAGCGCGGCCAGCGGCGGCAGCCGGTACCGGGCCAGCTCCGCCTCGGCGTCGACGGGCGGGCGGTCCTGCCGGCGGAACGTGGTGATGGTGACCGCGACCACGCCCTCGGTTGCCTCGACCGCGGCGTAGAAGTCGCTGAGGAACACCGTCTGTCCAAAGTCGACAGTGTCGAAGGCGAGCACCGCGGCGATGGCCGCCTCCACCTTGCTGACCACGGCGTCGGCGGCGAAGCGCTCGTCGGCGACCAGCTCGGCGGTGATGTCGATGGCGACGCACCGCGCGTCCAGGACCCGGACCAGCGTGCCGGCCATCCGCTTGTCCTCCAGGTACCCGACCAGGCGGCGCCGCAGCTGCTCGGGTACCGGCTGGCAGACCGGGCCGGCCGGGGCCACGTACACGTCGATCTGGTTCCAGGAGCGGCTACGTGCCCGGACCTTGGCCACCGCGCCGGTGCGTTGGGTCAGCGCGACGTAGTCGCTGGCGGTGACCGCTCGGTTGATCGCCCGGAACGCAAACGGCGCGTACCGGATCGCGTGGTCCGCCCGCTCGGTGTCGCTGCCGCCCGCCGCGCCGAGCCGGTTGGACACCGCCTTCAGGGTCGGGATCGCGGTGACCGCGGCGGTGATCGCGCCGGCCGCGACGTTGCCGGCCGCGCCCACGCAGACCCGGTACGTCGCCCGGACGTTGTTGAGGCCGACCGGTGGGGTACGGCCGGTGCCGAAGACCACGTGGGCGGTACCGGTGCCGTCGACCAGGACCTGGTAATGCCGCGCCTCGGGGTGCGACAGCACCGCCCGGCCGTCGGGTGCCACGTCGAACAGCAGGCTGTCCCGGCGGTCCCAGACCACCCAGCCGGCACCCTCGTTGACCTCGACCAGCACCGAGTCCACCACGACCGCCTGGTCGGGCAGGCGGAAGGTCTGGTTCGGTTCGCCGGCGGACGAGCCGAGTACCGCCGGCCCGATCTCGCGGCTCTGCTCCACGGCCAGCCCGTCGTAGCGCCGTACCGGCTTGCCTTCCGCGTCGACGTCCGCGCGGAGCTGGTCGGAGAGCAGCGCCAGGGCCAGATCGGGGCCGAGGTACGTGAACTCCACCGGCGCGCCGTCGGCCGGCCCGGTGGTGAACCGGGCGCCGTGCAGCACCACGACGGTCAGCGGGGCCGGTGGGGTGGGGAAGGTGAGGGTGAGGTCGGCGCTGGCCGGAGTCGCCGTCGACAGCTCGTACCCGATCAGCCGGAGCAGGTCCACGACGCTGGCCCGCTCGGTGGCGGTGGACGGGAACATCTCGCTGGCGATGCGGTCCTGGTAGTACAGGACCACGTCGCCCACGTACGCGAACAGGTCGACGAGCAGCATGCCGAGGTCGGCCGGGGACTGGTCGGTCCACTCCGGCAGCCGCTGCTGGGCGAGCCGGAGCATGGCCGCCCGCAGC
>DASXRB010001012.1:0-3564 GCA_036506875.1 Kribbellaceae bacterium
TGTTGAAGATGACGCCGTCGCCGGTGAAGCCCGCGGCGTACACGTTGCCGGCGGCATCGCTCGTCACGGCCAGCGCGCTACCGCCAACCCCGCCCCGGGAGCCGTTGTACCGGCCGGTCCACAGCACGCTGCCGAGCGGGCTCAGCTTCGCGACAACGAACGTCGACGCACCGGAGGAGTCCACCGCGCCGGCGACGTACGCGTTGCCCGTGCCGTCGACCGACAGCGCCTCCGCCCGGTCGTAGCCACCGCCGTCGAACCGGATCACCTGCGGGGTTCCGTCCGGCGCGGTCGCGGCCGTGGCCGGGACCACCGCGCCGAGCGTCAACCCGGCCGCCAGCAGTGCCGCCGGGAGGTTCGGTGTGCGGCGCATGGCGGCCACCCCCAGCATCGACGAGGAACCTTTCCAGGTAGTACGGACGAACCGCCTCCGCAGATTGCCCGCCGGCCGTCACCGCTGGCCGAGCCGGGCGGACAGCACCAGCCGGTCCTGCGCGTCGAGGATCCGCAGCAACGCCACCTCGTGCACCGCGACCGGGATCGCAGCGGCCCAGGCCTGCGCGCGGGCCAGATCCAGGCCCGTAGCGAGGCGGCTGGTGACCCCGTCCTTGGCGACGACCTCGACGGTGTACCTGCCGGACGGGAGCGGTTCCGACGTGCTGACGACGAGCCACGGCGGGTCACCCTGGTAGCCGAACACCGCACCGCGCTGGGTCCCCGCCAGATCCCGCAGCGGGAACGCGACGAAGTACTGCCCGTGCGCGGCACCCAGCGTGCGCCGCAACCCGCCGGCCACCTCGCGGTCGTCGCGGTCCGACCAGTAGACCGCTCCCCCCGACACACCGGCGGCCAGTAGCACGCTCGCCGCGAGAGCGACCCGGCGCCGCCATCGCGGACGCCCCGAGCGGTACGACGTGAGCCCG
Organism: Kribbellaceae bacterium; assembly: GCA_036506875.1. Taxonomy (GTDB): domain Bacteria; phylum Actinomycetota; class Actinomycetes; order Propionibacteriales; family Kribbellaceae; genus DASRHY01. Next base: position 924 of record DASXRB010001012.1, read on the forward strand.
CGGCCGGACGCCGCCTGCCGCGCGGTCTGGTCGTACCTGGAGAGCATGGTGGTCTCGAAGCCCGTCGGTGGTTCGGCCTGCGGCGCGAAGGTGACCAGGTCGTCCACGACGTCGGTCAGCTCGGACAGCTCCGCGCGGCAGTCCGGGCAGGTCAGGACGTGCCGCAGCACCTGGTCGCGGTCCTCGGCGTCGGCGACGCCGAGCGCGACCTCGGCGATGAGCTCACGGACCTGCCGGCAGCCGGGCTGCTCAGTCATCACGCACCTCCAGGGCTGACCGCAAGGTCGTCAGGGCGGTCCGGATCCGGGTCTTCACGGTGCCGAGCGGGATGTCGTCCAGCTCGCTGATCTCCCGTCCCGACAGGCCGTTGAACACGGCCAGCAGCAGGCACCGGCGCTGCGCGGGCGGCAGCTCGTCCAGTGCGCGGCGCAGCTGCGAGAGCTCGGCGGCCGTCGTCACCTGCTCCCCCGGCGCCGGGTCGCTGCTCGGCAGCTGCAGCGAGCTGAACAGCACCGGGTCGACCGGCACGGTACGGCGCAGCCGCGCCGCGTCGATCGCGAGATTGCGGGTGATCGTCAGCAGCCACGCCGCGACCGTGCCGCGGCGCGGGTCGAAGACCGCGGCGTGGCGCCACGCTCGCACGAACGCCTCCTGGGCGACCTCCGTGGCCGCCTCCCGGTCCCCGAGGATCGCGTACGCCAGGCCGAACACCCGGCTCTGGAACCGGCGCACGAACGCGGCGGCGGTGTCCGGGTCGGCCGACGCCAGGCCTGCCAGCAGTGACTCGTCCGAGAGACCCACGTAGTTAGTACGGGGATGCACACCAACTAGATTGGCGCGTCATGAGCACGTACCGCACGCTTCTGTCCGAGCAGGTCCGCAACGAGTTCACGGCCGCGCAGCAGTACATCGCGGTCGCCGTCTGGTTCGACGGCCAGGACCTGCCGCAGCTGGCGGCGCACTTCTACCGCCAGTCGCTGGAGGAGCGCAACCACGCGATGATGATGGTGAAGTACCTGCTCGACAACGACCTCGCGGTCGAGATCCCCGGCGTCGGCGAGGTGCGCAACGAGTTCGGGTCGGTGCTGGAGCCGATCGAGTTCGCGCTGCAGCAGGAGATCACCGTCACCCAGCAGATCGAGACGCTGGCGAAGACCGCGCGGGCCGAGGGCGACTACATCGGCGAGCAGTTCATGCAGTGGTTCCTCAAGGAGCAGGTCGAGGAGGTCTCCTCGATGAAGACGCTGCTGAACGTCGCGAAGCGGGCCGGCGACAACTTGTTCCACCTCGAGGACTACCTGGCCCGCGAGACCGTCGGCGACGCGGCGGCCGACCCGACCGCGCCACCCGCGGCCGGCGGCGCCGTCTAGCGCGATGGGGGTGTCCGGCAACGCTCGTGACGGCGCGGTTCCCGACATCGTCATCGTCATCGGCGTCGCCGGGAGCGGCAAGACCACCGTTGCCAAAGGCATCTCCACGGTGATGGGCTGGGCGTTCGCCGAAGGCGACGCCTTCCATTCCGACGCCAACGTCGCCAAGATGCGCAGCGGCCGGCCCCTCACCGACGAGGACCGATGGCCGTGGCTCGAGGACATCGGTGCCTGGATCGACGGCAAGGAGGCGCGCGGCGAGTCGGCCGTCGTCGCCTGCTCGGCCCTGCGTCGCGCCTATCGCGACGTACTGCGCCGCGACCGCCCGCACGTGCGCTTCCTGCACATCACGGCGCCGGCCGGCGTCATCGAGGACCGGATGGAGCACCGGCCCGGCCACTACATGCCGTCCTCGCTGCTGCCCAGCCAGCTCGCCGCCCTCGAGCCCCTCGAGCCGGACGAGCCCGGCGTCACCGTGTCCAACGAGGGCACCGCCGCCCAGGTGCTCGACCGTTCGCTCGCCACTCTCGGCCTGCGAAAGGAATGACGCTCGCCGCCGGACCGGCGAGCGCTACCAGGAGCCGCCGCCTCCGCCGCCACCACCGCCGCCGGAGAAGCCGCCGCTGAAGCCCGACGAGCTGCCGCCGCCACCGCCGCTGCTGGACGGCGGTGCCTCGAACGTGCTCGCCACGGTGTCGCTCATCGACCCGGCCGTCCAGCCGGAGTAGTAGTACGACGGCCCGTAATACCAGACCGGGTCGGGGGTGAGCCGCCCGGCGGCGACCAGCTGTGCGCACACCTTCTGCCACCGGTCGGCGAGGTCGAACACGATCGCCCAGGGCAGGTACCGGCTGAAGATGTCCTCGCCCTCCTCGAACTTCAGCTGGTCGGCCTCGGCCGTCTCCAGGTACGTCCGGAACCCGAGCGTCTGGTCGGTCATCGCCCGGCCGAGGGCGGTACGACGTCCCTTGCCGCGGGCGCGGGTCACGAAGACCAGCGTGCCGAGCACGACCAGCGCGGTGCCGGCTACCACGACCACGGCTCCGTTGAGACCGCCGCCGTCGGCAAGCCAGTCCAGCGCCTTGCCGACCGCGTCGTGGAACACGCCGATCAGCACGGCGATGCCGACAACCCAGGCGGCGCCCAGGCCGGCGCCGTACGCCCGGCTCGGCATCCGGTTGTAGTAGCCCGCGGCGGTGACCTGCTTGCGGACCGCGTCGACCAGGGCGTCGTGCGCCTTGCGCATCGAGCTGTCGCCGGCCTTGCGGCGC
>DASXRB010001013.1:0-1522 GCA_036506875.1 Kribbellaceae bacterium
CCACGTCCGGCTTCGACGCCTGCGCGGCCGCGATCACCTCGTCACCGCGGCCGACCTCGGACACCACCTCCAGGTCGGGCTCGAGGTCCAGCAGCGCGGCCAGTGCTCCGCGGACCAGCGCCTGGTCGTCCGCGATCAGCAGTCGGATGCTCACGTCTCAACTCTCGCAGCCAGCCGGAAGCCACCACCAGGGGCCTGCCCTACCTGCAAACTCGCACCGGCCTGGTCCGCGCGCTCACGCAACCCGACCAGCCCATGGCCGGACGCAGCCCCGCCAGGCGTCGGACCCTTCCCGTCGTCCAGTACTTCGATCGTCGCGGCGCTCAGCCGGATCGTGCAGCGCTTCGCTCCTGAGTGCCGTACGACGTTGGTCACGCCCTCACGGACCACCCACGCGAACAACTCCCGGTTCTCCTCCGGCACCACGTCCATCGTGGTCGGCAGGTCGGCCTTGATCTCGGCCGCCTGCAACGCGGCCCGCGCCGACACCAGCTCACCCGCCAGGCTCAACTCCCGATAGCCCGCGACAGCCGCGCGTACGTCGGCCAGCGCGGCCCGGGCGAGACTCTCCACATCGGCGACCTCGGCCGCGGCCCGGTCCGGGTTGGCCGCGATCAACCGGCCGGCCAGCTCGGCCTTGACTGTGATGACGGTCAGGGAGTGCCCGAGGATGTCGTGCAGATCGCGGGCGAACCGGTTCCGCTCCTCCTGTACTGCGAGTTCCGCCATGTCCTTCCGCGTGGCCGCCAACTCGACGGTGCGCTGGACCGCGCGCCGCATCCCGAACACGGCCAAGGCGGCAAGGAAGATCGCGAACCCGTAGCTGCCGTCGTCGGACCACCCCGGCACCACCCGCATGGACAACTCGGCGCCCCCCAGCAGCACGGCGACGACTCCGAGAGCGATGCGGATCTCGAGGGCCATCATGGCGGTCGCCGCGATGTACACCAGGCAGGTGAGCGCCCGCTGACCCGCCGCCGGGAGCATCACGAGGACGAGTCCGAGCATGCCGCCCAGGTACGCCAGCCGCTGCCACACTGCCAGCCCGCCGGAGCCCATTCCGACATGCCGGAACCAGCCGAAGAAGGCGACGTAGGTCGCGGCGAAGAGGAGCAGTGCTGCGAGACCGACCACCCGGACGATGCCGTGGCTGTGTCTGACGATCTGCTCGAACGGCTGCGCCAGGTAGAACAGCCAGACCCCGGCCGCCAGCCAACCCCACCGGCGCGGTCCAGCGCCGTCGCTACGCTCGGCGAGACCGTCCAGCAGGGTTGGCGTGCTCCTCATGGTCGTCACGGTAAGCCTTGGTACAGGATCCCGCCGCTCAGGCCCGAGCGGTGTCGGCCCGGAACCGGCGCAGACCGATGATCCCGAGTACGACGGTCCACCCCAGCACCACCATCAGCGCGTGGGTGTCCAGACCGCTCTGGGTCAGCGCGCTCCGGGAGGTCTGACCGGTCCAGTACGCCGGGGTCAACTGGGCGATGTGCTTCATCAGCGACGGCATCTGGTCGACCGGCAG
>DASXRB010001014.1:0-3277 GCA_036506875.1 Kribbellaceae bacterium
CCGAGAGTGTCGCGGTAGAAGGCCAGGGAGGCCTCCGGGTCGTTCTGCGGGAGGAAGCTAGCGTTGATGGTGATGTCCGTGGCAGTCATGATCACTCCTAAAGTCGAGGTGTGATGTCCATGACGGTCATGCTAGATGCGACTCGGTGACGGCGCTTCTCGATTCCTGATCGGTCTGGTCACCTGTTTTTCCACGCAGGCCGGCATCCCTCCCGTCGCCCCTGCCGCCTGCTGCCGATAGACGCTGGGCGGCACACCGACCAGCTCGGTGAAGCGAGTGCTGAAGGTGCCCAGCGACGAGCAGCCGACCTCGAAGCAGACCTCGGTGACGCTGAGGTCGCCGCGACGCAGCAGCGCCATCGCGCGCTCGATGCGCCGCGTCATCAGATAGCTGTACGGCGACTCGCCATAGGCGAGCCGGAACTGGCGGCTGAGGTGCCCGGCCGACATGTGCACGCCGCGCGCGAGCGCCTCGACGTCCAGCGGCTGCGCGTACTCCCGGTCGATCCGGTCGCGAACGCGGCGCAGCCGCGCGAGGTCGCTCAGGCGCTCCGCTGCGGCGGGTCTGCTGGTCACCTGCAAATCGTGCCACGTACGACTGCATGTGGAGCAGGATGGATTCGCTCAGCCCACGCGGGGTCGTAGTCCAGGGCCTCGATCACGTGCGAGGACCCTGTACGCCATCCGGGCGCGCCTGGAGCGCGTCCAGGTCGCGTTCGGCGTACAGCCGGTGTTCCCACTCCTCGTTGAGGACGGTCAGCAGGCAGCGGAGTACGGGGTAACTCTTCGACTCCGGGTAGCCCTGCTCAGTGACCGGTGCGGTCGCGGCCGCCAGCTTCTCGTCGGTGAGCTCGGCGAGCACCCGGCGCACTGTGGCCGTGCGGTCCGCGCGCAGTGCGAGCACCTCGTCCAGTGACGGGCGCGCATCGCGGTCGCGCGGGACGCCGGGTACGCCGGGCATCTCGTCGTGCGGCAGGTCCAGTGGGTCCCATGGCGACGGCTCCCCCAGGATCGCGCGCCTCACCCAGGCGTCCGTGGCGAAGACGAGATGACGCAGCGTCTCGATGAAGGACCACTCGTCGTCGACCCGTTCGTGCAGCAGCTCGGGCGTCATCGCGCGGGCTCGCTCGACGGTCTGCTGCCACAGCCGCTCGAGGATGTCCCATGCCTCGCGGAACCCGTCGGCATCGGTCGGCTGCATCTTGACCCGGCCGGGATAACGGCGGTTGAGCTCCGCCTCGACCAGCGGTACGACGTCGACGCCGTTGACCCGCAGATTGTCGATGTCTCCGCTGATGTCGACGTTCACCAGGGCCGCGCTCCGGATCACGACGCCCGTCAGGTTGACCAGGTGGAAGCGCGCGTTGGTGAGGTCGACGTCGTGGAAGCGGGCGTCGGTCAGGTACACGTCCTCGAACCGCGATCCGGTCAGGTTCTCGCCGGTGAAGTCAGCCACCCGGTGAGCGTCCCCCGACTCCCCCGGCTTGTCCAGACGGCTGGGGTTTCTGGACTTCCAGCGCGCGACGCTGGAATGGAAGTGCGCGGGCCTGGACGCGAAGGGCCTGACGGCGACGGTCGGTCCCTCGTCGATGACGCTGGGCGGGCTCCTCAAGCACCTGGCCGTGGTCGAGGAGTTCTGGTTCTCCAGGTCGCTGCACAACCACGACCGTCAACCACCGTGGGACACGGTGGACTGGAATGCGGACCCGGACTGGGAGTGGCATTCCGCGGCAGACGACTCCGCCGAGCAACTGTTCGCGCTCTGGCGGGAGGCCGTGGAGCGGTCCCGGTCGCTGGTCGACGAGGCGCTGGCCGGCGGCGGCCTCGACCAGCCGGCCCGGCGCCCCTGGCCGGACGGCCGGGCGCCGAGCCTGCGCTGGATCCTGTGCCACATGATCGAGGAGTACGCGCGGCACAACGGCCACGCCGACCTCCTCCGGGAATCGGTCGACGGGCTCACCGGCGAGTAGCCGGCATTCGCGTTATTCGGTGGTGCGACCGCCGACCGCTCTGCGAGGGTCGCGGTATGACGACCTACCGGATCGAGGAGAGCCGGGCGGAAGTCTTCAGGTCGCCGCACCGGTACGTGCGGCCGTCGGAGCCCGGCCTGATGGCGACGTTCGCGGGCATGGGGCTGACCGAACGCTGGACCGAGCGAACCGAGACGCCGTTCACCGCCGACAGCCGGTCGCACGTGTCCGTCCGGCCGAAGGCTGCCGGATGAGCCGCATGCACGAGGACGAGATCGACGTCGACGAGTCCGTCGTATGTCGTCTGCTGAAGGCGCAGTTCCCGCACTGGGCGGACCTGCCGCTGGCGCCGCGGCTGCCGGTGGCGTTGTCGATACCGGTCGCGCTCGGAGAGCCCGACGGCGACTACCCGTTCGCCTGGTCGGTGAACCCGTGGCTGCCGGGTGAGCAGCTCGACCCGGCGCGCGCCGACCGGGAGCGGCTGGCGCTCGACCTGGCCGGCCTGATCCGCGCGATCCAGTCCTGCGACCCCGCCGGTGCGCGTCTGTTCGGCTCCCGTGGCCAGCCGCTCGACCGGGTGGAGCGCGACCGCAACACGCGTGAGTCGCTGAGCGCGGCGGCCGATCTCGTCGACGCACCGGCCGCGCTCGCGGTCTGGGAGGCCGCGCGGGCCGCGCCGGCGTGGGACGGGCCGCCGACCTGGTTCCACGGCGACCTGACCGAGGGCAACCTGCTGGTGCGCGACGGCCGGATCAGCGCCGTTCTGGACTGGGGTCCGTTCGGGGTGGGCGACCCGGCGTGCGAGCTGGTGGCCGGGTGGTTGCTGCTGGACGCGCCCTCACGAGCGCTGTTCCGCGACGCGGTCGGCTGTGACGACGCGACCTGGGAGCGCGGCCGCGGCTGGGCGGTGTCGCTCGGTGCGATCGGCATCCCGTACTACCGCGACACGGTGCCGGCCTTCGCCCGGCGCGGCATCCGGATGATCGAGGCCGTCCTCGGCGACGGCTGACCTCGCGCCCGGGCAGCGTTCGCCGACGGTCAGTCGAGCTGGGAGGCCAGGCAGGCGAGGTAGAGCGTGAGACTGCCGCGGTGGTCGCGCCACGGCCTGCCGGTGAGACGCTCAACCTTCTCCAGCCGGTAGATCAGGGTGTTGCGGTGGATGTGCAGCGCCTGCGCGGTCCGCACCAGGTTGAACCCGCTCTCGGACCAGGCGATCAGGGTGGCCCGCAGGTCCGGCCAGTCGGGCTGGGTCACGAGAGGGCCGGCGACGAGCGACACCAGCCGGCTGCGGGCCCGGTGACCGACGGC
>DASXRB010001015.1:0-4731 GCA_036506875.1 Kribbellaceae bacterium
CTGCTCCAGCAGCTTCGGGATCACGGGGCCGAACCGGAAGCCGGCCGCCCAGGCGACCCGGCGGGACGCCCAGTTCCCGACGTTCGCCCGCCAGTGCACTCGTACTCGATCGCGAAGCCGAGCTCATGCCCGGACGCCCACGCCGAGGGCACGCCCTCGCAGACCCATGCCCGCGCCATGCTCTCGTCGTACGGAACAGGGACCGTCGTCCAGCGCACGCTGACCGGGTCGTTGCACTGCTCGACGATGCCCGGTACGTCGGCGAGCGTGTGCGCCCGCAGCGTGACAGTGCCGTCGGTCAGGACCGGTACGTCGTCGGGAAACCTCACCGGCCGACCGGCGACAGGCCGAGCTGACGGCCGGCCAGCCCGCGCGGCCGCCCGCCGAGCCGGGTCGCGACCGAGCTGAGCACCCGCGTCGCCGGGGCTTCGAGATCGGTCAGCACCAGCGGCGTGCCGGTGTCACCACCCGCGCGCAGGCGCTCGTCGATCGGGATCTTGCCGAGCAGCGGGATGTCGTACCCGAGCCGCTTGGTCAGCGTGTCCGCGACCCGCTTGCCGCCGCCGGAGCCGAAGATCTCCAGCCGGTGCTCCGGACCGCAGTGCGGGCAGGGCAGGAACGACATGTTCTCCACCACGCCGGCCACCCGCTGGTGCACCATCTGGGCCATCGTGCCGGCCCGCTCGGCGACCTCGGCCGCCGCCTCCTGCGGGGTGGTCACGACGATCACCTCGGCGCTGGTCAGCCGCTGGCCGACCGAGATCGCGATGTCGCCGGTACCGGGCGGCAGGTCGAGCAGCAGCACGTCCAGGTCGCCCCAGTACACGTCGGCCAGCATCTGCACCAGCGCGCGGTCCAGGATCGGGCCGCGCCAGGCGACCACCTGCTCGCGCTTCGGCTTCAGCATGCCGATCGAGATGACCTTCACGCCGTGCGCGGGCACCGGCATGATCATGTCCTCGACCGACGTCGGGCGCTTGTCGGCGATGCCGAGCATGGCCGGGATCGAGTGGCCGTAGATGTCCGCGTCCACGATGCCGACCGACAGGCCCTGGCGGGCCATCGCGGTGGCCAGGTTCACCGTCACCGACGACTTGCCGACGCCGCCCTTGCCGGACGCGACCGCGTAGACGCGGGTCAGCGAGTCCGGGCGGGAGAACGGGATCTCCTTCTCGGCGACCCCACCGCGCAGCTGGGTCTGAAGCGCCTGGCGCTGCTCGGGCGACATCACGCCGAGGTCGACCTCCACGGCGGTCACACCGGGCAGCTTGGAGAGCGCCGCGGTGGTGTCGCGACGGAGCGTGTCTTTCATCGGGCAGCCGGCGACCGTGAGCAGGATCCGGACGGCGACCACGCCACCGTCGCGGACCTCCACGGCCTCGACCATGCCCAGCTCGGTGATCGGCTTCTTGATCTCGGGGTCCAGGACGGACCCGAGAGCCGCGGTCACCTGGTCGGTGGTGGGGGACATGCCACCAGGTTACGTGGTGCCACGCTCGCGGTCCGGGGGTGTGTCCAGCTCCACAAGCAGCGCTTTCAGCTCCGAGCGCAGGTAGTCGCGGGTCGCGACCTCGCCGAGCGCCATCCGCAGCGAGGCCATCTCGCGGGCCAGGAACTCCATGTCGGCCCGGGCCCGGGCGTCGGCGTCGCGGTCCCGCTCGTACTGGACCCGGTCGCGGGCCTCCTGGCGGTTCTGCGCCAGGAGGATCAGCGGAGCGGCGTACGACGCCTGGGTGGAGAAGAACAGGTTGAGCAGGATGAACGGGTACGGGTCCCACTTCAGCCCGTACAGCCCGATCACGTTGACCGCGACCCACACCACCACGAACACGCTCATGTACCCGATGAACCGGGCCGTGCCCATGAACCGCGCGAAGGCCTCGGCGAACCGGCCGAACGCGTCCGCGTCGTACGTGGACCTGGGCCTGAGGCTGCGCCGCCGCCCGCGCGGTACGTCGAGCCGGTCACGCGCCACCGGCGGTCACCTCCGGGTCGTGTGCGCTGTCCCGCCAGTCCTCGGGCAGCAGGTGGTCGAGGACGTCGTCCACCGTGACCGCGCCGAGCAGCCGGTGGTCCTCGTCCACCACCGGTGCCGCCACCAGGTTGTACGTCGCCAGGTAGCGGCTCACCGACTGCAGCCCGGCGTCCGGACGCAACCCGTCGAGGTCGGTGTCGAGCACCCCGGACACCAGCTCCGACGGCGGTTCGCGCAGCAGCCGCTGGATGTGCGCCACGCCGACCAGCTTCCCGGTCGGCGTCTCCAGAGGCGGTCGGCACACGTACACCATGGCGGCCAGGGCCGGGGTCAGGTCGGCGTTCCGCACCTTCGCCAGCGCGTCAGCCACGGTCGCGTCCGGCGGCAGGATCACCGGCTCGGTCGTCATCAGCCCGCCCGCGGTGTGGTCGGCGTACGACAGCAGCCGCCGCACGTCCTCGGCCTCGTCGGGCTCCATCAGCGTCAGCAGGTTCTCGGCGACCTCGGTGGGCAGCTCCGCGACCAGGTCGGCGGCGTCGTCCGGCGCCATCTCGGCCAGCACGGCCGCGGCGCGCCGGGTGCCGATCTCCTCGAGGATGCCGACCTGGTCCTCCTCGGGCAGCTCCTCCAGGACGTCGGCGAGCCGGCCGTCGTCGAGGGCCGCGGCGATCTCGTGCCGGCGCTTCGGCGCGAAGTCGTGCAGCACACCGGCCAGGTCGGCGGGCTTCATCGCGCCGAACGCGGCCAGGATGTGCGTGGCGCCCTGGCGCTCCTCCTCGTCGGTGAGCCCCTCGACCTCGTTCCAGTCCAGCACCCTCTGGTGGCCGCGGCGGCGGAACCGCTTCCCGCCCTCGGTGACCGCCACCTTCGACAGCACCCAGTCGCGGGTGCGGATCTGCTCGATCGCCGCGTCGTACACCACCCCGGTCTCGCCGGTCTCGCGGATCGTCAGGGTCCGGTCCAGCAGCTCGCCGAGCACGCGGATCTCGTTCGGCCGCTGCTCGAACCGGCGCATGTTCACCAGGCCGGTCGTCACCACGTGCCCGATGTCGACCGACGTCACCCGGGTCATCGGCACGAAGATCCGCCGCCGCCCGAACACCTCGACGACCAGGCCGAGCACCCTCGGCGGCTGGTTCCCGAGCCGCAGCGCCACGACCACGTCGCGGACCTTGCCGACCTGGTCCCCGTTCGGGTCGTACACCGGCAGCCCCGACAGCCGCGCCACGAACACCCGCTGCGTGCCGTTCACGCCTCCACGCTAGTACGACGCGGGCGGCAGCCCCGCGCCACCACGCAGGGCGGGCGGGCCGGAGCGTCAGCCCGCGGTACGACGGCCGGCCGCGGCCGCGGGCGGGATGTTGTGGGTCAGGCCGAGGGCGTTGGACGGGTCCCAGGTGCGCTTCAGGTCGCGGAGTACGGCGTGGTTGGCGCGGGTGAAGGCCGTGTGGGTCCGGGCCGGGTCGTGCAGGAAGTTGAGGAACGACCCGCCCGTCGCCCACGGCCGGAAGCGGTCCGCCGGGCCGTCGATCGTGAGCGAGAACGGTACGTCGCGGTGCGCGGCCGGGCCGGCGTCGAGGGCCGGGCGGGCGATCGCGCCGCCCCAGTGGCGGACCTCGACCGCGTTGACCGGGCCACCGGGCTCGGCGACAGCGTCCACGACCGTCGACAGCAGCGCGTCCGGCAGGGCGTCGTACGTCTCGAAACCGCGTGGCGCGGTGCCGCCGATCGTGCCGGACTCGGTGAAGTCCGTCGCGCGCCAGCCGTCGTACGACGGGGTGCCGGCGGCCTGCCACAGCGGGCGCAGCGCGCGCTCGGCGTCCCCGGGCGACCCGGCGTACAGGCCGCGCAGCGTCAGCACCGGCTCGCCGGCCGGGCCGGAGCGCTGCACGATGACCGACAGCGCCAGCTCGTCGGGCTGCTCCGCGCGCGCCCAGTCCCGGAACCGGGCCAGGACCTCGCCGGCCCGCTCGACGGCGAAGTGCGCGACGCCGGCGTAGATCCGCGACACCGGGTGCAGCCGGAACTCCAGCGCGGTGGCGATGCCGAAGTTGCCGCCGCCGCCGCGGATCGCCCAGAACAGGTCCGGGTTGCGGTCCGCGCTCGCCGTCACCCGCTCGCCGTCGGCGGTGACCAGATCGGCGCGGACCAGGCTGTCGGCGGCCAGGCCGTACTTGCGCGACAACCAGCCGAGGCCGCCGCCGAAGGTGTACCCGGTGACGCCGACCGTCAGCGAGGAGCCCGATACCGGGGCCAGCCCGAAGGGCGCCGCGGCCCGGACGACGTCGCCCCAGACCGCGCCCGGCCCGACCCGGACGGTCCGGCGTGCCGGGTTCACCAGCACCTCGGCCATCGCGGTGGTCTTGACCAGCAGTCCGCCGTCGGCCGGGACCAGGGTCCCGTGGCCGGTCGCCTGGACGGCCAGCGGCAGGTCGTGCCGCCGGGCCGCCAGGACCGCGGTCCGGACGTCGTCCGGGGTGACCGCCTCGACCACGACCGCCGGCCGGGCGTCGAAGGACGGGTTCAAGGTCGCGCGGTGGGTGTCGTACGCGGTGGTACCGGGCAGGTGGACCGCGCCGCGCAGCTGGGTGTCGGTGATCATCTCCGGTCTCCTCCGGTCGTCGTACGAGCTGTCGGGTGGGGTGGTCAGGCGGCTTCGGCCAGCGAGACGTCGTCGGTCACCGGCTGCGAGGCGGCCGCCTTCGCGGGCCGCAGCACGGTCACCGAGATCGCGATCGCGACCGCGACCAGGACCG
>DASXRB010001016.1:0-1569 GCA_036506875.1 Kribbellaceae bacterium
GTTGCCGGTGGCCACGAAGCCGCTGATCGTTGCCTGAGGCCCCGACGGGCAGAGAGATCGGCCGCCACCTCGAAAGGTGGCGGCCGATCGCGCTGCGGGGATCAGACGGCGGTCTTCGAACGACCGGTGAGCGTGGCCGCGACCATGACGAGCACGGCGGCGACGATGATGCTGACGATCCACCTGATCCAGTCGATGCCATTGGTGGCCTCGACACCGAGGGCGGCTGCGACGTAGTACCCGATCAGCACTCCGCCGATGCCGCAGAGAACCGTGAGCCAGATGGGGATGTTGTCCCTGTTGCCTGGCGCGACGAACTTGCCCAGCAGGCCGATGATGATGCCGGCGATGATGACTCCGATGACATCCATGAGGCAGCTTCCTCCTTGTGAAGACCGCGCCTGTGCGGCCCTCTGATTATCGCTCCGCCGCATGGACTCGTGCCCGCACACAAGCCGTCAAAACGTGTCGCGCGCGAACTCGCGCGGACTCGCTCATAGCCGGGCCAGGTGCTAGTGCCTAGCGCAGTCAAATGGCGCCGAAGCCGACGCGGCGGCCGGACTCCTCACCGATCTCGACGTAGGCCAGCTTGTCCGCCGGGACCAGGACGCGGCGGCCCTTCTCGTCCACCAGCTGCAGCAGCGCGCTCTTGCCGTTGAAGACAGCCGCGACGGCGGCCTCGACCTCGGCCGCGCTCTGCTCGCTCTCCAGCACCAGCTCACGCGGTGCGTGCTGGACGCCGATCTTGACCTCCACGAAACCCTCCCGGGGGCATGATCACCGGCGACCTTCGCCGAAGCTTCTCCGAGCCTAGCCGGACCGCCCAACGCGCCTGTCGCGAGGCAGCCGAAAACGCGGTGCGGCCGCCGTCGTCCGTCGGCGGACAAAGGAGATCCGCCGTGTCAGACCACCGTGAGCTCGGCCGTGCGCTCGAGCTGTTCGCCACCCATCCCGACGTCGGCGCCGGGCTGCCGCTGTGGCTGCCCGACACTGGGCCAAGTTCGCCGGCGACATGTTCCCGCCGATGCCGGTCGGCGGTGACGAGCTGGTGCTGCGGCCGGCGACCTGCCCGCACCACGCGCTGGTGTACGCGTCGAAGCAGCGCAGCTACCGCGACCTGCCGGTACGGCTCGCGGAGCTGGCGCCGATGTTCCGCAGCGAGCTGTCCGGCGTGCTCGGCGGGCTGTCGCGGGTGCGGCAGATCAACCTCGACGACGCGCACGTGTTCTGCACCGAGGAGCAGATCCGCCGGCGAGGCGGCGTTCTACGGCCCGAAGGTCGACGTCCAGGTCGTCGACCCAGCCGGGCGGGAGGAGTCGCTGTCGACCGTCCAGCTGGACTTCAATCAGCCGGAGCGCTTCGACCTCGGCTACGTCGCCGCGGACGGGTCGGTGCGGAGGCCGGTGATGATCCACCGCGGCATCATGTCCGCGATGGAGCGGCTGGTCGCACACCTGATCGAGCTGTACGACGGGTCGGTGTCGTGGCGGAGCGCCGCCGCGACCTCGGGTTCGGTGGGCCCGGCAGACCGAGGTGCTGACCGGGGTCGGGGCGAATCCGTACAACGCT
>DASXRB010001017.1:0-4497 GCA_036506875.1 Kribbellaceae bacterium
GGTCGAGCGGCCGCACGTGAAGCCGCCGCGCGAGGAGCAGCTGCGGATCCTGGCCAAGCTCAACGAGGCCGAGGCGTTCGAGACCTTCCTGCAGACCAAGTACGTCGGCCAGAAGCGGTTCTCGCTGGAGGGTGGCGAGACCACCATCCCGCTGCTGGACGAGCTCTGTGAGGAGGCCGCCGCGGCCGGCCTGGACGAGGTCGTCATCGGCATGGCGCACCGCGGCCGGCTGAACGTGCTGGCGAACATCGTCGGCAAGTCGTACGGCCAGATCTTCCGCGAGTTCGACGGCAACATCGACCCGCGCACCGTGCAGGGCTCGGGCGACGTGAAGTACCACCTGGGCGCGGAGGGCGAGTTCGTCTCCGAGCACGGCGACCGGATCAAGGTCTCGGTGGCGGCGAACCCGTCGCACCTGGAGACCGTCGACCCGATCCTGGAGGGCATCGCCCGGGCCAAGCAGGACCTGCTGAACCGCGGCACCGAGTTCCCGGTGCTGCCCGTGCTGGTGCACGGTGACGCGGCGTTCGCCGGCCAGGGCGTGGTCGCGGAGACGCTGAACCTGTCCCAGCTGCGCGGCTACCGCACCGGCGGCACGATCCATGTGATCGTCAACAACCAGGTCGGCTTCACCACGTCGCCGGCGGCGTCGCGCTCGTCGATGTACTGCACCGACGTGGCCCGGATGGTGCAGGCGCCGATCTTCCACGTCAACGGCGACGACCCGGAGGCCTGCCTGCGGGTCGCGGACCTGGCCTTCGAGTTCCGCCAGGCGTTCAACATCGACGTCGTCATCGACCTGATCTGCTACCGCCGCCGCGGGCACAACGAGGGCGACGACCCGAGCTTCACCCAGCCGCTGATGTACGACCTGATCGAGCAGAAGCGCTCGGTGCGCAAGCTGTACACCGAGTCCCTGATCGGCCGCGGCGACATCACGGTGGAGGAGGCCGAGCAGGCGATGCGCGACTACCAGCAGAAGCTGGAGCGCGTGTTCACCGAGGTGCGCGAGGCGAAGGCCGAGCCGGAGAACCCGCCGGAGTACGTCCGCGTCCCGGTCTACCCGGACAAGCCGGAGGGCCCGGACGCCACCGCGACCACGCCGGAGGCGCTGAAGAAGATCGCCGACGCCTATACGACGCTGCCGCAGGGCTTCACCGCGCACCCGAAGGTGCTGCCGCAGATGCAGCGCCGCGCCGCCGCGATCACGCAGGGCCCGATCGACTGGGGTACGGCGGAGATCATGGCCTTCGGCACCCTGCTCCTCGACGGCCGCCCGGTCCGGCTGGCCGGCCAGGACAGCCGCCGCGGCACCTTCGTGCAGCGGTTCGCGGCGGTCATCGACCGGGTCACCGGCGCCGACTACACCCCGCTGCAGAACCTGGACGAGAACCAGGCCAGCTTCTACGTCTACGACTCGCTGCTGTCGGAGTACGCCGCACTCGGCTTCGAGTACGGCTACTCGGTCGCCCGGCCGGAGGCGCTGGTGCTGTGGGAGGCGCAGTTCGGCGACTTCGTCAACGGCGCGCAGACCGTGATCGACGAGTACATCTCGTCCGGTGAGTCCAAGTGGGGCCAGCACTCCGGTGTCGTGCTGCTGCTGCCGCACGGCTATGAGGGCCAGGGCCCGGACCACTCGTCAGCCCGCATCGAGCGGTTCCTGACACTGTGCGCCGAGGACTCGATGACGGTCGCGCAGCCGTCCACCCCGGCGTCGTACTTCCACCTCCTGCGGCGGCACTCGCTCGGTGAGGAGCACCGCCCGCTGGTCGTCTTCACGCCGAAGTCGATGCTGCGGAACAAGGCGGCGGTGTCGCAGCCGGAGGAGTTCACCCGGGGCGCGTTCCTGCCGGTGATCGGGGACCAGGTCGCGGACCCGGCCGCGATCGAGCGCGTGGTGCTGTGCTCGGGCAAGATCACCTGGGACCTGCTCGCCGAGCGCAAGAAGGCCGAGGCGGACAAGACCGTGACCGCGGTCGTGCGGGTCGAGCAGTTGTACCCGCTGCCGGTCGCCGAGATCCAGGCGGAGCTGGCGAAGTACCCGAACCTGCAGGAGGTCCGCTGGGTGCAGGACGAGCCGGCCAACCAGGGCCCGTGGCCGTTCATGGCGCTCAACCTGACCCCGCACCTCGGCGGCAAGCCGTTCTACCGGGTGTCCCGTCCGGAGATGTCGGCCCCGTCGGTCGGTTCGCACAGCGTCCACGTCGCCGAGCAGCAGACACTGATCAAGCAGGCCTTCAGCTGAGGCGCGGGTGTACTTCACGGACCGAGGCATCGAGGAGCTCGCGGGCCGGCGTGGCGAGGAGGACGTCACGCTGGCCTGGGTCGCGGAGCGGCTGCGCGAGTTCGTCGACCTGAACCCGGAGTTCGAGACGCCGGTCGAGCGGTTCGCCACCTGGCTGGCCCGCCTCGACGACGAGGACGACGACTAGAACGCGCCGGCAGAATGCGACTCTTCGCCGCCAGGTGATGAGAGTCGCCGCGCTCCGCGCCGGTCGGCCTTACCGGGTTCGGGAAACAAGTCGCCGCCCACCGACCACGAGTTGCCCCGGACGACTCGGTACGACGCCCGCGAGGCCGCAGTCCGGCCTGCTTCCCCGATCCGCCGCGCCGATCGTGACGCGCCAATCGTGACGCGCCAATCGTGACGCGGCGATCGTGACGCGGCGACGTCGTCAGACGGGACCGATGAACGGCGACACGCCGGGTCAGACGGGACCGATGATGGATTGGTGGCCGGTCAGCCGAGTTCGCGGCGGGGGCGCGGGGGCGGGTCCGGGGCGAGGGTGCCGTCGGGGGCGATGTGCTGGAAGATCTGCTCGACCAGCGTGAGCACGTGCGGGTCGTCGACGGTGTAGATGTGCCGCCGCCCGTCCCGCCGCGCGGTGATGATCCCGGCCAGCCGCAGCTTGGCGAGGTGCTGGCTCGCGGTCGCGATGCTCACCCCGACCCGCTCGGCCAGCGTGCCCACGTCGTACTCCCCCTGCGACGCCAGCGACACCAGGTGCAGCCGCACCGGCGCCGACAGCAGCGCGAACGTACTCGCGGCAACGGCGAGCTGCGGCCCGGTCGGCTCCTCCATGCCCCGCATTCTTCCGTTCATCGGGCCCTTCTGACGCGGCGTGTCGACGGTCGTCGGTCCCTTGTGACCAAGCCGACCTTAGACGACATTTCGTCGATTGCGAAAGCATGCAACCATGGAGTACATGCTCCGTGCCCTCCGGCCCGTCCTGGTCTGTCTGGCCGTCGCGCTCCCCGCGCTCGCGCTGCGGCTGGCCGGAACCCACCCGGCGGCTCCGCTCGCGCTCCTGGCGTACGGCGCCGGCGTGGTGGCCGCGTCGTTCGTGCTCGCCTGGGCGGCCGAGGCCGCGGAGGTCGACATCTCCGGCGGCCTGGCCACCGCCCTCCTCGCCCTGATCGCGGTGCTGCCGGAGTACGCCGTGGACCTCTATTTCGCCTACACCGCCGGCGCCCACCCGTCGTACACGGCCTATGCCGCCGCCAACATGACCGGCTCGAACCGGCTCCTGCTCGGCCTCGGCTGGTCCCTGGTCGCCGGGCTGGCCCTCGTCACCGCCAGCCGCCGCTCCGGCAGGACCATCCGCGCCCTGGCGCTGGAGACCGGCCAGCGCCGTGAGCTCGGCTTCCTCGCCATCGCCGCCGTCGTCGCCTTCGTGATGCCCCTGACCGGGAGCATCCACCTGGTCCTCGGCATCGCCCTGCTGGCGTTCTTCGCCTACTACCTGTGGCGCGCGGCGACGGCCGGCGACACCGACGAGCCGGAGCTGGTCGGCCCCGCTGCGCGGATCGCCGCCCTGCCCGGGCGCACCCGCCGCCCGCTGGTCGCCGCGCTCTTCGCCGGCGCCGCGCTCGTCATCCTCGCCGCCGCCGAGCCGTTCGCCGAGTCGCTGGTGGCCAGCGGCGACGTGCTCGGTGTGGACCGTTTCCTGCTCGTCCAGTGGCTCGCACCGCTGGCGTCCGAGGCGCCGGAGCTGATCGTCGCGGTGCTGTTCACCCTGCGCGGCAAGGGCCCGGCGGCGCTCGCCCTGCTGATCTCGGCGAAGGTCAACCAGTGGACGCTGCTGGTCGGCAGCCTGCCCGTCGCCTACGTCATCGGCGGCGGCCCCGCGGCGCTCCCGCTGGACGCCCGCCAGGTCGAGGAGGTGCTGCTCACCGCGACCCAGACCGCCCTCGGCGTGGCCGTGCTGCTGTCCCTGCGCTTCCCGCGCTGGGCCGCGGCGACCCTGTTCGCGCTGTTCGCCGTCCAGTTCGCGATCCCCGGCCAGCACGGCCGCCTCGGGCTGTCGGTCCTGTACGGCGTCCTGGCGCTGGCCGCACTCGTCCGCCATCGCCGGCACCTGGCGCCGGTCCTGAAGGCCCCGTTCCAACGCGGCGCCGGCGACACCGAAGGGACGAGCCGCGTGGTTGTGCGCGCCGCGCGGTAGCGAGCCCCGGGTGCCAGCGGCAGGCTGGCGACACGACGTCGCCGGCGCCGCG
>DASXRB010001018.1:0-1534 GCA_036506875.1 Kribbellaceae bacterium
TGTCGAGCGGCCAGAGGAACAGCACGCCGCGCAGGTCGCCCGTCGTCGCCGTGTCGAGCAGCCGCAGGAAGTCGTCGCGGTCGTGCGGATCGACGGTGTACCTGGCCGACCCGGCGCGCCCGAACGACGCACCGGGACGGACGAGCGTGCACGAGTTGCCTTCGGCCTCCAGCGCCGCCGCCACCTGCCGGCCAAGGCCGCGCTCGTCGGCGAAGATCAACCAGTCGCCCGGCTCTGCGGTGTCGTCCGCTGGGGCTGCGGCGTCGTCCGCCGGTGCCGCGGCCCGCCAGACGACCTCGTGGAGCAGGTCGTCGTGGCGCGCCGGACCGATCCGCATCGCCGCCGGATCGACCTGCTTGAGCCGCAGGCCGGCCACCTCGACGACCACCGCGCCTGAGCGGTCCACGACGCGCACATCGCCGACGATCGTCGTGGCGTCGCCCGAGCTGTCGGGGCGAGCCTCCGCGTGGGCCCACAGGTCGGTGCCGGGCCGGCGGCCGATCCACAGCCGCTCGACGCTGAACGGCACGAAGACCGGCAGCTCGTCATCTGCCACGGGCCGGGTCAGCCCGAGCAGTTGGAAGCACGCGTCCAGCAGGCCCGGATGGATCGGGTACGGGACGGTGGCGTCGAGCTGATCCGGTACCCGGATCCTGCTGACCGCCTCGCCGTCGCCGGTCCGGACGTCGGCGAGCCAGCGGAAGCTCGGGCCGAGCTCCAGCCCGGCGCGCGCGACCGTCTCGTAGAAGGTGCTCAACTCGTCGATGGTTCGTGCGCAGCGCGCCTGAGCCGCGTCGCGATCGGGCGGCGCGGTCCGCGGCTCCCCGGCGGAGTCGAGCAGCGCAGTCGCGTACTCGGTCCAGGCGGATTCGGCGTAGCTGACCAGCCGCATGGTGGCGCCGTCGGCGGCCAGAACGGTCTGTACGACGTGCTCGGCGGCGTCCGGCAGGATCAGCGGCTGCGCGAACACGACGTCGCGCAGCCCGGTCGAGCCCGCGCTGCCGGCGGCGCCGGCGGCGGTTCCGGCGGCGGCGAGCAGCATCGCCAGGTGGTGTGCGCCCGGCACGACGACCTGACCGTTGATGCGGTGCTCGGCCAGCAGCGGATGGGACTCCGCGCTCAGCGCGGCCTCGAAGACCGTGTCGCGCAGCGACGGCGTGCGTAGCTGGCGCCCGAGCAAAGGGTGGTCGTTGGTGTTGTGGCTGGTTCGGCGTGGTCGAGGGGTGTGCCAGTAGCGCTGGCGTTGGAAGGGGTAGGTGGGCAGCGTCGGGGTTGGGCCTGCGGCGGTGGGGAACAGGTTGGCCCAGTCGACCGGGACGCCGCGGGTGTGCAGGTCGGCGATCGTGGTCAGTAGTTGTTGCCAGTCGTCGCGTCCGCGCCGCAGCGAGGGCAGCCAGACCTTGTCCTGCTCCGGGTCGGTGTCGTCCAGGCATTGGCGGGCGGTCGCGAGCAGGACCGGGTGCGGGCCGAGTTCCTGGAACACCGTGACGCCCTGCGCCGCCGCGGTGGCGATGCCCGTGGCGAACCGAACCGT
>DASXRB010001019.1:0-3174 GCA_036506875.1 Kribbellaceae bacterium
ACGATCCGCCGGTATCCGTTCTCGGCCGCCGGCCAGACCGTCAGCAGGTAGGCGGCCGCGCCGGCCGCCGGCACGGCCGCGATCCCGAGCTGACGCGCCGCGATCCACTTCACGGGGAGCGAGACCACGAGGAAGACCGTCCAGGCAACGAGCTGCGGACGCACCGCGCCGGCCGCGTTCTGCACCATGAAGCGTGGCGAAGCAGTTGCCAGCAGCAACCACCAGGCGCCCAGCGCGGCGAGGAGCGATACCGGCACCGGGCGAGGTGCTCCGAGCCAGCCCTGGAGGATGTGGCCGCCGGCGAGAACGAGGACCGCGCTCGACAGGAGTACGGCGAGTCCGGACGCGAGCGTCATGCGGCCGGTCGCCCGGCGGACCCAGCCGAGGTCTCCCCGGGCCAGCGCCTCGCCGTTGGCCGACCAGAACGGGAGGTTCACCACCGTGACGAGGAGGCCGAGAGCGGAGAACATGCGCGCGGGCACCGAGTAGTCGGTCACGTCCTCGAGCCCGAGGGCGTGGGCGATCACGAGGTTGTCGGAGTTGAGTGCGATCGACATCGCGATCGACAGCCCGAAGAACTGGCCGCCCAGCACGAGCAGCGACGTCGCCACCGTGCGGTCCACCCGGGCGGGTCGCGGTGCGAGCACGCGCCACCGACGCCCGTAGAAGGCGAGACTGTTCAGCACGTTCGCCAGCGGCGGCCCGCTGACCGCGGCACCGACCACGAGCGCGGGGGAGAGCCGGGCCTCGACCGCGACGAGCGTCAGCAGCACCGTCCACAGGCTCCCGGTCGCCTGCCAGAGGTTGCTCCGCACCACCTGCTGGTAGGCGTACTGGACGCGCTGAACCAGCGAGAGGGGAATGTTGACCACGAAGGCCGAGAGGCAGACGAGGGCGACGGCGCGTGCTTCGGCCGCGGCAGCGGGATCGGTCACATTGAAGATCGACGTCCAACCGATGACGCCGGACAGTCCCCAGAGTCCGGCCAGGAGACCGAGTGCGACGACCGACAGCACGCCGTACGTCGTGGAGATGTAGCGGCGGGCGGCCGCGGTGTCGCCGCTGGCGTAGCACGCCGTGAGCTTGGTCAGCAGACCGTTGCCGAGGCCCAGGTCGGCCCACAGCGCCATACCGGTGACCGCGGTCACGGCCATCCACAGCCCGTACAGCTCGTCACCCAGGTACGACAGGGTGATCGGGATCAGGACCAGCGGGGCGAGCGCTCCGGTCCCGCGACTGACGACCGAGGTGATGATCCCGGCGGTCAGCCGGCGGTTGCGCTCGCGAGCGAGAACGTCGGTGGCTGACGTGGTCGCTTCAGTCATAGGTCCTCAGACCCGACCACGCGGCGTGCCGCCGGTAGGTGGACAGGATGAAGCGGACGGTGCGCTCCGAGCAGTTGTCGATCAGGTAGTCCCGCGGAGCCGGGCGCTCGGCCTTGCGCTCCCGTACGACGAGATCGACCGCCTCGACGATGTTGCCGGGGTCCAGGCCGGTCATGATGATCGAGCCGGTGTCCAGCGCCTCCGGCCGCTCGATGGAGTCCCGCAACGTGACCGCCGGGAAGCCGAGGATCGACGACTCCTCGCTGATCGTGCCGCTGTCGGACAGGACGCACAGGGCTTCCTGCTGCAGCCGCACGTAGTCGATGAAGCCGAGCGGGGCGTGGAAGGTGACACCCTCGACGTCACGACCGAGTGCCTCGAGCCGCTTGCGGGTGCGCGGGTGGGTCGACACCAGGACGGGTAGCGCCCAGCGCTCGCGGGTCGCGGCGAGGCAGTCGAGCAGCAGACCGAGCCGGCGTGGGTCGTCGACGTTCTCCTCACGGTGGGCGCTGACGAGGAGGTAGCCCTGCGGCACCAGTCCGAGCCCGTCGAGGATCGTGCTCGCGGCGAACTGCGCCTCGTAGTGCAGCAGCACCTCCTTCATCGGCGAGCCGGTGAGCAGGATGCGACGCGGATGCAGGCCCTCGGCGAGGAGATTGCGGCGCGCGTGCTCGGTGTACACCAGGTTGAAGTCCGCCACGTGGTCGACGAGGCGCCGGTTGGTCTCCTCCGGGACGTTCTCGTCGAAGCACCGGTTGCCGGCCTCCATGTGGTAGACGGGGATGCGCATCCGCTTGGCCATGAACGCGGCGATGCTGCTGTTGGTGTCGCCGAGGATCAGGACGGCGTCCGGCCGCTCCGCGGCCAGCACCTCCTCGCTGCGGTAGAGCGTCTCCCCGAGCACCCGGCCGAGCGAGCTGGTGTCCACCTCGAGGAAGTGGTCCGGGCTGCGGATGGCCAGCTCCTGGAAGAAGATGCCGTTGAGCTCGTAGTCGTAGTTCTGCCCGGTGTGAACCAGCACGTGGTCCACCGTCTCGTCGAGCCGCGCGAGCACCCGTGACAGCCGGATGATCTCCGGCCGGGTGCCGACGAACGTCATCACCTTCGTCATGACCGCAGCCCCGACAGGACGGTTCCGGCAGGCGACAGGACCGGTTCGGGGTAGGTGTCGGGGTGCTCCGGGTCGAACAGCTCGTGCGCCCAGAACAGCGTGACGAGCTCCGTGTCACCGATGTTCTCGATCGAGTGCGCCCACATCGTCGGCATGTCCACCACCGCGGGATCGTCGCCGGAGACCTCGAACCGCACCACCTGGTCGGTCAGCAGCTTGCGCAGGCGGATGACGGCGCGGCCGGACAGCACCTGGAAGCGCTCGATCTTGTGGAGGTGGAAGTGCTCACCGCGGGTGAAGCCGGGGTTCGTGCTCGACACGAACGTCTGTCCCTGGCCGCCGTGCACGCGGACGGACTCGACGAGGGTTCCGCGGGCGTCGCTGCGCGGTATGGGCCGGAACGGGTAGGCCCCGGGGAACATCGCCGCGCGCAGCGTGTTGAACAACAACACGTCGAAGGCGTCCACGAGCGGCGGGATGTCACCGTCGCGGTAGCACTCATGGAACCCCGCGAGCCGGTCGCGCACCTCCGAGATGAGCACCTCGTCGCCACCCGGCTCGATGACGCCGGACATGCCCGCGTGCCAGGCGCCGAGCAGTGCGGCGGCCGCGTCCTGGACGTGCAGCAGCGTCATCAGCCGGTCGTCGCGGACCGACGGGGTCAGGCCCGCTGCCACCCGGTGAGCGAACGTGGCCACGAAGGAGTTGTAGTCCGGCCGGCCGTGCTCGCCGAAGAGG
>DASXRB010001020.1:0-4719 GCA_036506875.1 Kribbellaceae bacterium
GTTGTCCGGCATCGGGTTGTGGCTGGCGGACAGCATCACGCCGAGGTCGGCGCCGGTGGCCGCGGTCAGGTGCGCGACCGCGGGCGTCGGCAGCACGCCGAGCATGGTGACGTCCACACCCGCGCTCGCCAGCCCGGCGACCACGGCCGCTTCCAGGAACTCACCGCTGGCCCGCGGGTCACGTCCCACAACGGCGCGTGGCCGGTGTCCCTCGAAGACACCGGCCTCGCCGAGTACGTGAGCGGCCGCGACCGACAGGTCGAGTGCCAGCTCCGCGGTCAGTTCCCCGTTCGCCAGTCCACGGACGCCGTCCGTGCCAAAGAGTCGCTGACCCATGCTCGCAGCAGCGCGCAGATCAGCGCTTCGAGTACTGCGGAGCCTTGCGGGCCTTCTTGAGACCGGCCTTCTTCCGCTCCTTGACCCGGGCGTCGCGGGTGAGCAGACCGGCCTTCTTCAGCGTCGGGCGGTTCACCTCGACGTCGGCCCCGTTCAGCGCCCGGGCGACACCGAGCTGCAGCGCGCCGGCCTGGCCGGTGACACCGCCGCCGTTGATGCGCGCGATCACGTCGTACGAGCCCTCGAGCCCGGTGGTGACGAACGGCTCGTTGACGATCTGCTGGTGCACCTTGTTCGGGAAGTAGCTGTCGAGCGACTTGCCGTTGATGGTCCAGTTGCCGGTGCCGGGGACCAGGCGGACGCGCGCGACGGCCTCCTTGCGACGGCCGGTGGCGCCCGCGGGATTGATCACCGCGACCCGGGCGGCTTCCTTCTGCTCCGGGGTCGGCGAGGACTCGGTGCTGTAGGCGACCGGGCCTTCTGTGTCGATCGGCACCTCGGCGTCGAGGTCGTCGCTGGGCTCGGTGTAGTTCTCGGTCACGGCGTGGGAATCCTCAGGCTCTACTGGGCGATCTGGGTGATCTCGAAGGACTTGGGCTGCTGCGCGGTGTGCGGGTGCTCAGGCCCGGAGTACACCTTCAGCTTCTTCAGCATCTTCCGGCTGAGGCGGTTCTTCGGGAGCATCCCCCAGACCGCCTTCTCCACGACCTTGCGCGGGTCGGAGTCGATGATGTCGCCGACCGCGGTCGCGGTCAGACCGCCCGGGTGGCCGGAGTGCCGGTACACCATCTTGTCGGTGCGCTTGTTGCCGGACAGCGCCACCTTGGCGGCGTTGACGACGATCACGAAGTCACCGCCGTCGACATGCGGCGCGAACGTCGGCTTGTGCTTGCCGCGAAGCAGGTTTGCGGCCTGAACGGCGAGCCGGCCGAGCACGACGTCTTCTGCGTCGATCACGTGCCACTCACGGGTGACGTCAGCAGGCTTCGGGCTGTACGTGCGCACGGTCGTTGACCTTCGTTCTCAAGAGGTTGACAGTTCTGGGAGCCGGCGGACCCCCGGGGATGGCATGCCTGTACGGCGTGCGCGAATCCGGAGATGCACAACGACCGCCCAGAATACCGGCGCGGAGCACCCCGGGTCAAAGTGAGCGTCTGTACGATCACGCACGGCACGCGGTGCCCGGCTTGGAACAGGCCCCGCGTCGGATTAGCGTAGCGGGAAAAGATTGCGTCCAATCGCGTCCCGCCGGCGACGACATCCCCGCCTCACCGGCCAGCGGCGCCGGCATCGAAGAGGACAACGTGACCGAACAGTCGCTCACCGTCCGGGACAACCGGACCGGCAAGGAGTACGACCTTGCCATCACCGACGGCACGATCCGTGCCGCAGACCTCAAGCAGGTCAGCGCATCCGACGGCGACGGCGGCCTCGCGTCGTACGACCCCGGGTTCGTCAACACGGCGTCCTGCCGCTCCTCGGTGACATTCATCGACGGCGACAAGGGGATCCTGGAGTACCGCGGCTACCCGATCGAGCAGCTCGCCGAGCAGTCGAACTACCTCGAGGTCGCGTACCTTCTCGTGAACGGCGCGCTGCCGAACAAGGCGGAGTACGAGCAGTGGGTGCACGACGTGACGTATCACACGTTCGTGCACGAGAACCTGAAGACGTTCATGCAGGGCTTCCGGTACGACGCGCACCCGATGGGCATGCTGCTGGCGTCCGTGGGCGCGCTGTCCACGTTCTACCCGGAGTCGCGCGACATCTTCGACGAGCAGTCCCGGTCGCTGCAGATCAGCCGGCTGATCGCGAAGATGCCGACGCTGGGCGCGTTCGCGTTCCGGCACGCGCAGGGCAAGCCGTACGTGTACCCGGACAACGAGCTCAGCTACACGGCGAACTTCCTGTCCATGCTGTTCAAGATGAGCGAGCCGAAGTACGCCGCGGACGACCGGCTGGTGCGCGCGCTGGAGATCCTGTTCATCCTGCACGCCGACCACGAGCAGAACTGCTCGACGAACGCGGTCCGCTCGATCGGCTCCTCGCACGTCGACCCGTACACGGCCGTCGCCGGTGGCATCGGCGCCCTCTACGGCCCGCTGCACGGCGGCGCGAACGAGGCCGTGCTGAAGATGCTGCGGCGGATCGGCACCCAGGACAACATCCCGTCGTTCATCGAGGGCGTGAAGGGCGGCGAGGAACGCCTGATGGGCTTCGGCCACCGGGTGTACAAGAACTACGACCCGCGGGCCAAGATCATCAAGAGGGCCTGTGACGACGTCTTCGAGGTGACGGGTGTGAACCCGCTGCTGAAGATCGCCGTCGAGCTGGAGAAGATCGCGCTCGAGGACGAGTACTTCGTGTCCCGCAAGCTGTATCCGAACGTGGACTTCTACTCGGGCCTGATCTACGAGGCGCTGGAGTTCCCGCCGGAGATGTTCACCGTGCTGTTCGCGATCCCGCGGACCTCGGGCTGGCTGGCGCAGTGGCTGGAGATGCTCGGCGACTCCGACCAGAAGATCGCGCGCCCGAAGCAGATCTACACCGGTGCCCGCGGCACCGACTACGTCCCGATGGGCGACCGCTCGTAGTCCAGTCCTTGGGAAACGGCCCCGGTCCGGCTTTTCGTGCCAGGGGACCGGGGCCGTTCGCTGAGGTACTGGACCTTGCATCTACAACGCACCGCCACGCCGCCTGTATTCCGCGCTGAGGAGATGATGTCCGCGTGCTGGGGCGCGGTGGCAGCGTTGGTCACGTCGTCGGCGGGCGGGGACAGTGGCGGAGCTGGCCTCGTCGTACCGATCCGCGTTGTCCACAGGCGGCGCCGCTGACCACGGCCGAGAGACGGTATGTCGCTATCCTCCTTCGCGGAGGGTGACCAATGGACTACGAAACCATCGAGGACGAGATCCAGGACCTGATCTGGGATCTCCACGACGCCGACCAGGCCACGATCGCCGGCCACATGGACCGCCTTCGAGCGCAGGCGGAACAGATCACCGACGACCGCTGGCGGGAAGACGCGATCTCACGGATCGCCGACCTGCCGCGTCTGATCGCCGGTCCACCGCTGGGCCGGAGTCCTGAGTACTCGCAGGCCGTGCGCTTGGCTGCTCGGGCCCACGGCGCGACCGGCTCAGCCGAAGAACGCATCGCCATCTGCGATCGGATCATGACCCAGATCGCAGAGCTCGCCAGTCGAGCGCCGGCGGAGGAGTACATGGTGATCAAGCGCATGAACAGCTCCATCGTGCGCACGATCAGCGCGCTGCGCCGCGGCGAGCTCTGACGCCGTGCCTGCCGGACGCGGTCGTGAGATCGATGCGGGCCTACCCGGCTACGCCTGGGTGGCCCGGATCGTCAGGGCCGTCCAGGAGCGCACCGGTGCACCGAACCGGTGGAACGGGCGGCTCTACGAAGAGGCCGACGAGCGATACGCGGGCGCGGCTGAGGCCGACGGCAGCCTGACCATCAGCGCGCGAGACGTGATAGCGCCAGCCGAGTTCGCGTATACGAACCGCGAGCTCGCCGACAAGCACGTGCGGAATGCCGTCGACGCCGCCGCCACCGTCTGCCACGAGGCGCGCCATCTGTCGAGTCCGCTGCCCGACACCAGCAGGCCGGACGCCCACCCGACGCGAGACGCGCCGGGAATCGCACTCGACGAGGGACTGGTCGAGCGCTGGACGCACACGAACTTCGGTGCCGTGCTCCGCGCCATAGACATGAACCGTGATGTCCCGGGATCGGCACACCACATGCCGACCGACGCCTACCCGGCCTACACGTCGGCAACCCACCGGCTGGTCAGGGACCTTGCCGCGAGCACTGGCCGGCCGCCGCGGGAGCTGGAGCAGCAGCTGCTCGAGTGCGACGCGGCGCAGCGATGGAACCTGATCGCGGACCTGGCGATCGACGAGCACCTTCCGGGCCTGATGCCGGACAGCGACCGCGAGGTCGTGCGGGCGCGGTTCGCCAACGCTCTCCGCGCGGACTTCGGCCAGGCGCAACAGGTCCATCTGTCCGACGCCGACGACGAGGCGAAGCGCCAGCAGGGTACCGAGATCGGCGCCAGGACCGCCGGCAACCTGACGCGCGATGTCGAGGAACTCGCCGACCAGTACCGCGAGAGCCGGCAGTCGCGGGCCATCGGCATCGATGCCGGCGGCGCCGCTCCCGCCGCGGATACCTCCCACCTTCACCGGGTCTTCGCCGGGCAGCCACCGGCCGCGGGTGTGGCGGCTGCGCCGGCGCAGGCGCCGGGCACCGCCAGCCGGAGTGCGAGTACGGCCAGGTCGTCCGGGCGGGACGGTCCTCGTCGATCATGACGTGTAGCCCGATCGCCGCCGGTGAGGCTCTGCCTCCGCCCGTTCACGTCGT